>JBEEGK010000100.1:0-6970 GCA_041166845.1 Acidobacteriaceae bacterium | reverse complement strand
CCAGCACTCTCAACCGCTATGACAGTCCTATCAAGACTGGCTGGTATGGGATCACCATCAACTATCAGATTGACGGTAACTCATGGCAGCAGCCGTACGATGTCTGGATAGACGACCTCAATTTCACATACTTCTGATGAGAGGGGCGCAAGCCCCTCTTTTACTTTCGACAGCTTGAGACACACCCAGTCCGATCTCAGACGCAAAGAGGGCACAACTGATGTTGTGCCCTCTTTCTTTTTGGATCAAGAAGCAATGCCGAAGAGTATCTCTTATCCGGCGTGATTCTTTAGAATTTCTACTGCTTTATTCATCTGCTCGTCCTGTTGGGGGGATGCCTTTTTCGGTTCGTCCGCTGGCAGGGCGTTTTCGTTTTCGTCGGGTACAGCGGCATCCGGATCAACGTCAGCCACGATGATGTTCGGAGTCACGGCGGTATCCTGAATCGCCTTGCCGCTGGGGGAATAGTACTTCGCGATCGAGAGGATCAACGCGGAGCCGTCCGGCAAATCAATTAGTTTCTGCACCGAACCTTCCCCGAAGGTCTTGTCGCCCACAACGTCGCCGCGTGCGTTTTCAAGAATTGCCGCAGCCACGATTTCAGCGGGGCCGGCAGTTCCTTTGTTCACCAGAACGACAAGAGGCAAGGTGGTCATGGTTTTCGACGGGTCGGCATTAAACGCTTCGCGCGGATATTTTTGTCCTTGCACGTACGCAATCGTTCCATGATTCAAGAACAGGTTCGCAGTGGCGACGCCTTCGGACTTATCTCCCACAGCGCAGTTGCGCAAATCCAAAACCAGCTTCTTCGCGCCCGATTTTTGCAGCGACTTGACTTTTGCGGCTACTTCTTGGGATTTGCCTTTGGTGAAGGCATCCACATGGATGTCACCGATGCCCGCTTCGACCATCTTGTCCGAGACTGGTGGAACGTTGATCGTGTCGCGCGTGATAACCATCTTCTGCGGCTCCGCTTTGCGCGCTCTGACCACGGAAATAGTCACGTTCGAGCCGGGCTGTCCCGAGAGCAGATTGTGAATTTCGGCGAGCGACATCTCATGCGTGCTTTTGTTTTCGATGGCTTCGATGATGTCGGTGTCCTGCATTCCGGCTTTGTCAGCTGGGCTGCCGGGGATGACTGAGATCACGGAAGCGTATCCGAAACGCTTGGAAACGGCGGCGCCAATCTCACCTTTCGCGTCATTCTTGTGCGCTTTGTAGTCTTTATATTCGGCAGGGCTCAAATAGCTGGAATTCGCGTCGAGGGATTCCAGCAGACCGTGCAAGGCTCCACTGGTCACGATCGGAATGTTTGGCTCTTCGACGTATTCGCTGCGCACGCGCGAGAGCACTTCGCTGTAAACTTGTAGCTGGCGGTATGCTCCGTCGTTGTTGCTAGAGGCGCGAACGCCATCCATTCCACCCACCACCGTGAATATCACCACTGCGGCGGACAATACCAGAATCGTCGTTTTGACCTTGATGGGCATGATTTACGCTGTCACTTCCGAGATAGGGTGCTTGCTCTACTTATTTTATTATATCTGTTGGATGCCGTCGTCCGGCGTTTCGCTGCGGCAAATTGTCCTTCCGTAACCGGAAAGTCTACGTTCACCCTATTTTGACGTTTTAGTCTTGAAAAAGTCCCAAAAACAGCGCGAAAAAGAACCTCGAGAGCAGGGCGAATGTGTATCCTGTTGACCGGACGAGGGAGATTGTAATGATTCGAATTTTGGGATTGTGCTTTGCGTTGCTGCTGGCCACCGGGGTCCAGGCCCAGACGGGACAGTGGAAGCAGCTCTTCGACGGCAAAGATCTTACGGGCTGGAAGCATGTCGGCCCGGGAGAGATGTCCGTCGAGGACGGCCTGATTCGCACTCATGGCGGGATGGGTTTGTTGTATTGGACGGGCGGCAAACTAGGTGACTGCGTCATTCGGGTGGTTTATAAAATGCGGGACCACAATAGTAATTCAGGAGTATTTATACGAATTCCGATCGAACCGCGCGAAGCTTGGATGCCGGTGCATTATGGATACGAGGTGCAGATAGATAATGAGCCGGAGAAATCCAACGAAGACGATTACCACGTCACTGGCACTCTCTACTCTCTAACTAAGCCGATGGCGCGGCCTGGGAAGCCGGGGCCGGAGTGGAACACGATGGAAATCACACTATCTGGACCGCACACTAGTGTGGCAGTCAATGGCGTCAAAGTCACGGAGTTCACCGAAGGCGACGAGGTGCCCGCCAAGAAATTTGATTTCGAGCCGGAGCGTGGGCCGCGTCCGCAGGACGGCTATATCGGATTACAAAACCACAGCGATAACGACATCGTTTTTTTTAAAGAGGTAGCGGTGAAGATGCTCAAGAAATAACGACGACGAAAACCATCAAGAGCTAATGTTGTTCAGGAGTTACGGAGGAAGGATCGGGCAGGACTGGGTTGCGGTCGGAACCGCGACCTGTTCTGGCCTTGCCGGCAGTTGAAATTTCGTAGTCGGAATAATCAATGGTAAGAGAGGCTTTGCCGCCCATCCTTACCTGGGTTTCTGATTTTGTGTGTGCCGGGAACCAGAAGTCTCCTATTTTTGTAAAGTCATAGGCGATGCGCGTGCGGCTGATCCAGAAAGATGGATTTTTGGCGGGCTCGCCTTCCATGCGGACCACAGCAAAGTCCGCCGCGTCCACCCAAATTTTACCGTTGTACAAAAACTTGCTGGCGACTTTGGGCTTGACGTTCAGGACGTATTGGTCTCCCCCCGGTGAGTGCTCGGTACCAGCCAGGGAAAAATCATAATTTCGCGGACTGAGTTCGCTCTGCATGCGGTTCTGCTGCTGGACGGCTTCTTTTTCGCTGTCGAGCAACTTTAAAAGCACGTGGTTGATGAGCAGCTTCGATCCGGTCTGGGAAACAACTGAGAAGCTCTTTTTATCGGGTGCAGTGAACGAGACCATTACCTGCATCTCGGCGTCACGATTGCTGAGAAAGCTACGGTAGTTGACTTTGTAGTCGCGTTTACCGCGGTAGCCACGAAGGCTTTGGGCCCGGTGGGCATTCGCTGACACCAGACGTTGAACAATCGCCTCCGGGGAAAGTGGAATTGCAGCAGGCGCAACCTCCCCCGCCAGGCACTGCGCACACGAGGCCGCAACCAGAATGAGCAGAGCGGCCCTCAATAAGGCAGGCGGCACGGCGACGTTTTGTACCTTCTTTTGCATAGAAAACAAAAATCGCGATGTGCTTAAAGCGGGGACAGCTCATCCTCTCTTTCTTCTTTTCTGGCGTGCTGGAACCTTCGCTCAAGATAGCGTCGCGCCAGATCTTGACCGCCTAGACCGAAGGCAATCGCCAAGCCTAACATGAGGGCTCCGAATACCAGCGTGAACGCCACCAGCACCGTCCGCTCCGCGAGGCCGAGCTCTTCGAATCCCATGGAGACGGTGAAAACTATGATGAGCGTGCGGATAGTAAAGCTGATTAACCCTGGCGAAGGTAAGCCGGCATTTACAGCTGCAAGAAGAACCGCGCGCGAGAAGAAACTCGCCGCCAGCAGTCCGAAAAATAGGATGAACAGGGCTGCAAATAGACGCGGGAGAAAGCCGAAGAAATGTGAGATGTGCTCCTGCAATCCAACAATCCCCAGCACGCTGATGCCAAGCAAAATGAATCCGAGCCATGCAACCCAGAAGACGAACCGGCTCAAGAGTTCCGACGAGGAAGGCAGCGCGGCTTTATTCAGCAGTTGCGAGGCGCCTGCATCGCGCGATAAGCGGTCGAACTTCGCCAGCCTCAAAATGCTGCGCAGGATGGATTTGAGTATGTAAGCGACGAGCCACCCGATAGCGACGATGAGTAGCATGACCATAAGGCGGGGCAGGAATTGCGCTGTGCTGTGCACAATTTCCTGCGTCGCTTGGGTTAAACCAGCAACGAATTTCTCCCACATATTGACCTCACTTCCTTCCATTCCACAGTTCGAGCAGATAAGGTTTGTGGTGCTCGAACCTCACGCAAAGAGACTCGACATTTTTTTCTACTTCTTCTCCGGAGGCGTCGCGATTTTTGGAGAGAAAGGTGTAGGCTTTGCCGCGATAAAGCGGCGCCAGCGCCTGAATTATATGGTCACGACTGATGACGGATTGCTGATAAGAGGCGGCGAACTCATAAACGGTACGCACCCATAGGTCGTCCGTGTAATCAAAGCCGGCTTCCGGCGACCGTGCACATTGCTGCAATTGGTCCATCGTGGCGGGGGAAACTATGGAACGGAGCACAGGTTCGAGCTCCGCCACACCCACACAAAACATTTCCCGCAGCCGCTTGCGATTCACCCGTAGGGGCTCAAGCGTGAGTTGCGGGACCGCTCCGATAGTAGAAAGCGGCTGAGAATCTGCGATCTTGCTCCAGGAGGAGAAGTTCGTTTGCAGCGACCAGAATAAGACGCCGGCAGTTTGACGCAGAGCGGAGACCAGATCAGCGGGAGCGTGATCGATGCGAGATTTGGTTCCCAGGAACGTTTCCGCCACGCGAAAACCTCCCGCGATCGCCGAAATCGTGAGGCCCATCTCTGCTCCGGATTTTACCGAGTCCTGCGACCAGAGGTCCTGACCCAGAAAATGAGTCCCGAGTCTGCCTGAAAAGGCAAAGTCGGAGGGAAAAGGCTCTCTCACCCTCATGCCGTAGAGGGCCCGAGTCATGGGATAGGCCAAAGTGCGAACCAGCAGGCCGTCGAACTTGTGGCGCGTATATAGAGGAGTAACCAGGTCAATGTTGTCACGCACCACCGGGCGCAGCAGATGCTCCGTCCAATCTGGCTCGATGCTGGTGGAGTCAGGTGCAACTACCGAGCAAATATTGGCGCGCAAAAGTTCAGCTGCGGAGAAAATAAGATGGAGGGCGTTTCCACTATCGCTTCCGCCGTTGTATTGCGTGCTGATGCAGTGCAGTGTACGCAGCGCATTGAGATTCGAGGTGTGACTGATGTCGCTGATGGAAGCGGCGCGCACCAGGTCCGGGCTGCCATCTTTCGAACCGCCATCGGCGTTAATGATTACGGCGCGCTGGCGGGGAAAGTATTTCAGAAGTCCGGCGCGAATGGCTTGCACCACCTGCCCGACCGTGCGCGCGTCGTTGTAAGTGGGAACACCGATGAGGATGTCCACTTCGCCAACATTGATCAACTCGCGAAGAAAATCATCCGTGAGAATGCTTCCTTCGGGCACTTAGACCTCCTTTCAGTGAAGAGTAATTTTCAGTACCGGCGCCGCACCTTCGCAGGCTCAAACCCTGCGCAATCGAAACCAATAGAACTGGTAAGGCCCGAGGGTCAGCAAGTAGGGTGCTTCACCCACGCGCGGAAAAATATTTCGTCCAAACATCTCGATCAGAATGTTTCCCTTGTATTGTTTCAGATCGAGTTCCACCGCTTGCGCGGAACTCGAAAGATTGTTCACCACCAGAACCGTTTCGGAGGGGCCTCTTCGAATGTAGGCCAGTACGCGATGATTTGCGGGATAAAGAAATTCGATGGTTCCCCGTCCGAAAACCGGAGCAGACTTCCGCACTCGGATAATGCGCTTCATCCACGACAACAGCGAGTGGTCAAAGCGTTGTTGCGACTTAACGTTGACAGCCTGAAATCCGTAAACCGGATTCAGCATCAGAGGTGAGTACAGGCTTTCAGGATCGGCCGCGGAAAATCCGCCGTTCCAGCCTCCATCCCATTGCATCGGAGTACGCACGCCGTTGCGATCACCCAGGTTGACGTTGTCGCCCATGCCGATTTCATCGCCGTAATAAATGATTGGCGTCCCGGGCAGCGACATCAGCATGCCGTTCATCAGTTCGATGCGTCTGCGATCGTTATCCAACAATGGAGCAAGCCGTCTGCGAATACCGAGGTTCAGTCGCATGCTGCGATCACGCGCGTACTCGTCGTACATGTAATCGCGTTCTATGTCGGTGACCATCTCGAGCGTGAGTTCATCGTGATTGCGAAGGAAGATGACCCACTGACAATTCTCGGGAATTGCGGGGGTTTGCTGCAGAATTTCCGTGATTGGCTTGCGATCTTCTAGTTTCAATCCCATGAACATGCGTGGCATCAGTGGGAAATGAAATGCCATGTGAAACTCATCGCCGTCTCCAAAATAGGGACGCAGATCGGCAGGCCACTGATTGGCTTCCGCAAGCAGCATTTTTCCGGGGAACTGCTGGTCGAGCTTCGCGCGCAGTTCTCTTAAGAAAACGTGCGTCTCAGGCAGGTTCTCGCAATTGGTTCCTTCGCGCTCGAAGAGATACGGCACGGCGTCCAGGCGGAAACCATCCACTCCCATCTCGAGCCAGAACTTCATAACATCCCACATCTCGTCACGGACGGCGGGGTTGTCGTAATTGAGATCGGGCTGATGGCTGAAGAATCGGTGCCAGTAGTATTCGCGGGAAACTGGGTCCCACGCCCAATTGGAAAGTTCGGTGTCGAGAAAGATGATTCGCGTACCACGATAACGGGTGTCGGTTTCGCTCCATACGTACCAGTCGCGCTTAGGATTATCGCGAGAGCTGCGTGATTCCTGGAACCAGGGATGCTGGTCTGAGGTATGGTTCAAGACCATTTCAATCACAACGCGAATTCCCCGTTGATGCGCCGCTTCCAGAAATAATTTGAAGTCGTCAAGCGTGCCGTAGCTGGGATGGACGGTGCGATAGTCCGCGATGTCGTAGCCGTCGTCGCGCAAAGGCGAAGGAAAGAAGGGCATTAGCCATACGACACTGGTTCCGAGCTCCTGGAGGTAATCAAGCCGCTGCGCGAGGCCACGAAAATCTCCAATCCCGTCGCCATTGCTGTCATAAAACGTGCGAACGTGGACCTGATAGATGACGGCGTCTTTGTACCAGAGCGCGTCCTGAGGAAGTGGCAACCGCTTTTCTCCTAAACTCAGCCAAAATTATCGTGCGTAGAGTTTGG
>JBEEGK010000099.1:0-11452 GCA_041166845.1 Acidobacteriaceae bacterium | reverse complement strand
GTGTTGCCAGAGTATCTTCGCAATCAAGCCACAGAATCGGGCGCGGTCTTCGATTATCGCGACTGGCAAATTCCTTTAGGCCGCCGCTTTCGTTCGCTCAAACTCTGGTTTGTGATCAGGCATTACGGGGTCCAAGGATTGCAGTTTCACATCCGTCAGCATGTCGCGCTTGCCCAGCAGTTTGCCAGTTGGGTCAAAGGAGACACGCGCTTCGAGCTGACCGCGCCTGCTGCGCTAAATCTGATTTGCTTCCGTCTCAAAGCCGGAGACGCCGCCAACCAACAGCTGATGGACAGTCTCAATAACAGTGGTGATCTCTACCTCACGCACACTCGGCTGAAGGGCCAGATGACCCTCCGCTTCTGTGTCGGTCAAACAAACACAACCCTTCGCCACGTAGCGAACGCATGGAAGAGAATTCAGGAAGAAGCTTCGAAAATCGAATTGCCTAAGTACCCGGTTGCACGAAGCGATTATCCAGTTTAGGAGTTTCGGGCTTAGGGCTTTCCTGGGATGGTTCCGGCTTTACCACGAGCTGATTCGCGGGGGCGTCGGGGTCAACGCGAAAGTCCCACACGTAAAGATTTATTCCTTGCTGGCCCAGTATCTCGACGACTGCATATTCTCCCCTTGGAAGATTTCCGGTCGGAGTGAGTTTGATCCAATCGCCAGTAAGCTTCTCTGAAGTTGAAGCCACAAGATTCTGCTCCTGGCTCGCTTTCCCGTAGATTGCAATTTTGACGTCGCCAACGATTCGCTTGTCTTGCCTAGGCTGCAATTTAACGATACGGAACCTGTCCCAAGGTAGCGCCTGTTCTTTCGATTTTTTATCAGCTTCCTTCTTTGGGCTGTTGTCATCAGGGCTGCTCTTAGTGGTCGAGTCTTCCTCGCCGACGCTGATGTAAATCGAAGGCAAAGTCGCGTGTGTGCTCACGCTGGCATGCAGTCCGTCTAATTCGATCGTCTGCTTGCTTCCAGCGATCGGGTTGATCGCGCTGCGCAGTATATTTCTCTTCGTGTTGCGATTCACTTCGCCGTTGCTTTGCGGCAACTCCACGAGCTCCGGCTGGCTCTGGTAGTTATCCAGCAACCATATGCCGCCGTCACGTGGCAGACGCAACCCCGGAGCGACATACGGAGAGTTGAGCGCTTCCTGTTCGTCTTCAGCCTCGTCTTCTTTGTTGAGCTTGAGTCCTTCTACGGGAAGTTTTCCAGAGACGCGGTCTTGCTGGTATTTATCGGTTGCTGCCCAATCCACCATCGAGTTCGGAACTTCTTCCCAATCGGCGCGTTCGGCGCTGAAGTAGCGAACGCGCTCGCCTTTGACTTCCCATTTGGTTGCGAGCTGATAGGAGCCATCTTTGAGGATCAGGCGCTTAGTGTTCGTTTGCGCCCGAGCGGCGCATACCATCAAAGTGACAATTGATATGGCTAACAACAGAGATCGAGTACTGAGAATAGGTCGCATGATTCTTCGTTGCGAGATTGCCTGCGTACGAGGAGATTCTAGATGGATCGCGGAGAGCGAGCAACTCGACTTGCTTTGAGACGGGCTGCTCACTGCTTTACCATCATCTGCAATGTTAATCCGTTCAAGGCGATGGTTTCGCGATCCACTCTTTCTCCTGTGCCTGGCTGCTGGTCTCGGCACGATGGTCATTCAGTCGGGCGAGTTGGGATCAGCGGACACCATGCACCGGCTGCAGACCGCGCATTCATTTTGGACATCAGAACGTCCGGTGTTTCCGCAGGAGTATCCGGAGTTCGGACTCTATGGCCGCGGAGGAAGGCTTTATGACTGGTACGGCATGGGACAGTCGTTGCTGTTGCTGCCTTTCGACATTGCTGGAACCTGGTTGGAAAAGTTGCCGATGTTTGGAAACTATTCGGGCAATGATCCGGCGGTGCGAAGTATTTTTGTCAGCTATTGCGTGAATACTCTGGTGACATTGCTAACGGCGCTGGTCGGATTCCATTTTTTGCGGCTGCTGACGTTTACTACACGGCAATCCGTGGCCGGGATTTTAGCGCTTCTTTTCTCCACTACTCATCTGCATTACGCCCAGAACATGATGGAGAACAACTACATCATGCTTCTGACTCTGATCGGACTTACTTTTCAGTACCAGTGGCTGCGCAGTGGCAACCGGCGGCTATTGCTGATTGGCTCGGCAGCCTTCGGACTGAATCTCCTGACTCGCCTGACAACCGGACTGGATCTGGTGGCGGGCGCGGTGTTTCTGCTGCTGGCATTCTGGTTCGAAGGTGTTCGGGGAAGGGGCCTGTGGGAGCGATTTCTGATCTACGTGAAGACTGCGTTGCCGGTGTATTTCCTGTTTCTCCTCATTGATCGCGTCTATCAATATCACCGCTTCGGATCTTTTTTTACTACTTATGTAGAGATTTTCTCCGAAAAGTACAGAGCGTTAGATCCGAGCCTGCCGTCAAACTATCCCTGGGAGACGCCTTTTCATGTGGGCTTTCTCGGACCCCTGATCACGCCGGAAAAATCTATTTTTCTGTTTGATCCACTGGTGTTGCTGACGATGTTGGTTGCAGTCGTGGGATGGCGGCACTTTCGTGCAGAAGTCCGCGCCTACGTGATCGCAGCTTTGCTGCTATTGCTCGCGTACATCTGTCTTTACGCCCGCTACACGGTCTGGAGCGGTGATTTCGCCTGGGGCGACCGATATGTGTCCACGGCGGCCGAGTTATTTGCATTCATCTCAGTACCGCTCTTGGTGCGTTATCGGATGCAGCTTGGGAAGTTAGTTTGGACGTCTGGCATCTTCCTCATTGTCGTCAGCACCGTTATTCAAATCGCCTCGCTGGCATTCTGGCTCCCGCTGGAGATCTATCAGCTGGAAACGATGGGCCATCCCACATGGGTAATTGCTTTACGCCTTAAAAACATTGCAGCTTTTGCTTTGGGAAAAATGGATGCGTGGGGATTGAATAACCACGCGATGACAGAAGATCCCTGGGACTACGTTCACATCACCTGCTGGAACGTTCTGCCGTTTTTGTTGCGGAGGGCAGGGCAGTCTCCAAGCTGGGTTGTGAACATCCTCGTTACAGTGTGGAGTCTTACGATGGTGCTCTTTGCAGCAGTTTTGGCGCAGCTGAAACTTTCCTTGAACAGGCGACTCTAATCTCTAGGCTACTAAATCATCGAATCGTCTGTACTCGGAGGATCAAATTCATGTCTCGTCTTTTTGTTGTCGCTCCCCTGATGTTTTTAGTTCTGCTGGCTGCCGTGGCATTCAGCGGGTCGAATCCTCGCGTGGAAGCAAAAGCCCTGCCTGCACCTGTGATAAATATTTCCTCCCACGAAAAAGGGGAACAGAGTGCGGTGTTTGCGGGCGGATGTTTCTGGGGCGTTCAGGCTGTCTTTCAGCACGTGAAAGGCGTAGTCAGCGCCACCTCAGGGTACGCGGGCAGCGACGCCAAAACTGCACAATATGAAATCGTCGGCACTGGGGACACCGGTCATGCGGAGTCGGTGAAGATCGTCTATGACTCCTCGCAGATCAGCTATGGACAACTTCTACGAGTGTTCTTTTCAGTTGCGCACGATCCGACTCAATTGAACCGGCAAGGACCAGATGAAGGCAGCCAATACCGTTCTGCTGTCTTTTATTCCAGTGATGAGCAGAAACGGGTGACGGAGGCCTACATTGCTCAGCTACGGGGTGCTAAGGTTTTTGAGCGTCCGATTGTCACGTTGGTCAGTCCGTTAGGGAAGTTTTATCCCGCCGAGGCATATCATCAAAATTATTTTGACCGGCATCCGAATGATCCGTACATCATGTACAACGACGCGCCGAAAGTAGCCAGTCTGAGCAAAGTATTTCCCGATCTTTACGTCGCAAGCCATTAGCCAACGGAAGCCGCCCGCTGACAGCTGAAGTACTCGAAAGGGGCATTTTTACGCGCTCGAAACGGTAATATTTTTCACATATCCTCCCTGAAAAGCCCCGCTTCCGACCTAAGTTGCTGCAATGCATGGGGTAAAAAGTGGCTTCGTGATTGCTTAAACCCTGTCATGTCCATAATGTCTATTACACCGATAGACTTTTATGAGACAATGCCCAACATTATGAAAATCTCGCAAAAGGGTCTTTACGCGTTGCAGGCAATGATGATGCTGGCCCGTCATTACAACCAGGGCGCCATACGCATCCGAGACATCGCGTACGAGGAAAGCCTTCCCGAAAAGTTTCTTGAACTGATTTTGCTCGAATTGAAGAACGCTCGCATGGTGGAAAGCGTCCGCGGCGCCAAGGGAGGCTATCAGCTGCGCCGTCCTCCCAGCGAAATCCAGCTGAGCGAAATCATAAGGCTGATTGACGGCCCCCTGGCCCCCTTCGGAGATGCTGATCAACTGCGTTCACTGATCGATCAGGACGCATCACACCGCCCTCTGTACAAGGTATTTCTCTCGGTGCGCGACGCGGCAGCAAAAATCCTCGACAACACTTCGCTGGGAGACATTCTCTCTGGCCCAGCCGCACAATCCTCGAAATCAAAGAAGAATCGCCGGCCCAAAGGACAGAATACGGTCCTGCCAATGGTGATTACTGGAAACGTCAAAAAACATGAATAGACTTTTGCTTCGCTTCCTTGCTGCCTCACTTCTGGTTCTGCTTTGCGTGCTTCCGCAAAGCTGGGCGCAGACTGTGATCAGAGTTGGCGCCTACCCAAATATCACTCATGCCCAGGCAATGGTCGGGAAGTCAAATGGATGGTTCGATCATGCGCTCGGATCCAACGTGACGATTCAATGGACAAGTTTCAACGCCGGTCCCTCCGCAATTGAGGCTCTGTTTTCGGGGGCAATTGATATGGCATACGTTGGGCCGAATCCGACGATTAGCGGCTATGTTCGCTCGAACGGCGAAGCGCTTCGCGTGATTGCCGGAGCGACCAGCGGCGGTGCAGCGCTGATAGTCCGCAACGATTCCGGAATTCAGAAACCGGAGGATTTTCACGGCAAGAGAATCGCTTCACCGCAACAGGGCAACACGCAAGACGTGGCGCTGCGAATCTGGCTGAAAAATCACGGCATGAAGACGAAGGACAAAGGTGGCGACGTCCAGGTGGTACCTCTGGCTAACCCGGACCAACTCACCTTGTTTTTAAAGAAGGAACTCGATGCTGCCTGGGCACCAGAGCCCTGGGCAGCGCGGCTCGTTCGAGAAGGCAATGGACATGTGTTCCTCGATGAGCGCGATCTCTGGCCGCAGCGACAATTTGTGACCGCGAACTTGATTGTGAGTACAAAGTTTCTTAAGGAACATCCGGATTTGGTCAAAGCCTGGGTCAAAGCTCACGTCGAACTTACCGATTGGATCAATGGCCATGTGCCCGAGAGCAAGAAGCTATTAAATGCAGAGCTTCAGAAGGAGACTGGCAAATCGCTTTCTGACGCGATTCTTGACGATGCATTCGGAAGGCTGCAAGTGACATACGATCCCCTGCGCGCCTCGTTGTTTACATCAGCCCGCTCAGCGTTTGACACCGGTTTTCTGGGAAGCAAGATGCCGGATTTGTCAGGCATCTACGACATCTCGATTCTGAATCAAGTTCTTCAGGAAAAACGGAAGAAAGCAATCCAATGACACCGAATCCAGCGCTTCGCACACCCTCAACAGACGAAAGCATTCCTGTCCGGCCCGGACAATGGAAGAAGCCATCGGCAGCGTGTGGCTCACCCTTGAGAACGCCTAGAAATGCCGCAGTTCCGAAGGTTCGGCTGAGCGACATCTCGCTGAATTACAAAACAAATGATGGTTCCCGCCTGCTCGCGTTGGACAAGATCAACTTGCAAGTAAAGGCTGGCGAATTTCTCTGCATCGTTGGACCCTCTGGTTGCGGCAAGTCCACCTTGTTGCATCTAGTCGCCGGCTTTCACACGCCAAGTTCTGGCAACCTTATGGTAGATGACAAGCCGGTTGCGGGTCCTGGAACTGATCGTATTCTGATTTTCCAGGAACTAGGGCTGTTCCCTTGGCTGACGGTCGGCCAGAACGTCGAGTTCGGAATGAAGATGAAGGCCATCCCGAAAGCTGAGCGAAAAGAGAGAATTCAGCAGTATTTGCGGCTCGTGCATCTTTCAAAATTTAAAGACAGCTACGTCCACCAACTTTCGGGCGGGATGAGACAGCGTGTCGCTCTAGCTCGAGCGCTGGCAACAGAACCCGATGTGTTGCTAATGGATGAGCCATTCGCCGCGCTGGACGCGCAAACTCGGGACCTGTTGCACGATGAATTGGAGAGAATCTGGGAAGAAACTGGGTCCACTATAATTTTCGTCACGCATAACGTGCGGGAGGCGGTGCGGTTGGGCGATCGCGTGGCGCTTATGACTTTTCGTCCCGGGCGTGTGAGGAAGGAATATTCGATTGATCTTCCACGTCCACGGCATCTGGAAGATGTTTCAGTGGCAAAATGCGCGCGCGAAATTCTTGACGACCTGCGTGAGGAAATCAATAAATCTCTCGAGGAAGAATATGGCCAAGCGACTCGCTAAACAAGTAGTCTTTTACGGGGCCTTAATCGCGATCTGGGTCATTCTGGCTGAATTGAAAATCTGGCCTCCTTACGTTTTTCCCACACCACTCGGCGTGATGGAATCCATGAAAGCAGGATTCGCCGACCACAGTTTCTGGATTGCTATGGCTGTCAGCATGAAGCGCATGCTGCTGGGGTACGGTCTCGCGGTGATTTTGGGCATGATTCTGGGGCTGGGCGTTGGGAGCAGCAAGTTCCTCGAAGATACTCTTGGCAGCTTGCTGGTCAGCTTGCAGAGTCTGCCTAGCATCTGCTGGTTGCCGCTTGCCGTGCTGTGGTTTGGCCTCACGGAGAAAGCCATTCTCTTTGTCGTTGTTATGGGCTCTCTGCTGTCAGTCACCATTGCCATGGAAGATGGCCGCCGGCAGATGCCGAAGATTTATTCAATGGCTGGGCGCAATCTAGGCGCGACCAAGTTTCGTTTATTCTGGCACGTTCTACTTCCCGCGAGCCTGCCGTACATTCTGACCGGACTGAAGCAGGGTTGGGCATTCGCGTGGCGCTCTTTGATCTCCGGTGAAATGATTTTTGTAAGCCTCGGCCTGGGGCAGCTATTAATGATGGGCCGCGACCTCAACGACATGAACCAGGTGATCGCCGTGATGATACTCATCGTCGCAATCGGGTCCGTTGTGGATGGCCTCGTGTTCGCAACCATCGAGCGGCGTCTTCAACATAAATGGGGATTGGTCACAGCGACCTAGAATCTCAAATCCTGCGATTTCATCTGCTAAAATCTTGCCTCCTTTCAGTAACCAGAAAAAAGCGAGGCAAGAGTGATCGTTCTAGTGGTAGGGGGCGCGGGATACATCGGCAGTCACGCCGCCCGTGCTTTGAAGCGCAAAGGCCACACCGCCATCATTTACGACAATCTCTCCAATGGACATGCCGTGCTCGCGGACGGATTCGAGCTGATCGTCGGTGATATCGCGGACTCCACAAAAATAGCCGATACGCTGAAGCGTGTGGATGCGGTCATGCACTTTGCCGCACACGCTTATGTCGGGGAATCTGTAGAGAATCCCCGCAAGTATTATCAGAACAATCTAGTGGGAAGTCTCGTTCTACTGAATGCCGTGATGGAAACTTCTGTAAGAAAAGTTATTTTTTCCTCGACCTGTGCCGTTTATGGAGTTCCGGTCAAAGTCCCGATTACAGAAGAAAATCCGCGTGCACCCGTGAACCCTTATGGTGCTACCAAGTTGGCCTTCGAATATGCGCTTGAGGCGTACGCGCGCGCTTACGGATTGAAGCATGTTGCCTTCCGGTATTTCAATGCCGCCGGGGCAGACGAAAGCATCGAAATTGGCGAAATGCATGATCCGGAAACGCACTTGATTCCCGCAGCATTCGAGGCCATCCGCGGTAAGCGCCCCGCTCTCGAAATTTTCGGCGATGACTATCCCACTCCGGATGGAACTGGAATTCGCGATTACATTCACGTCAATGATCTTGCTGAGGCGCACGTGCTCGGGCTGGAGTATCTCGATAAAAACAACTCCACCCAACTGAACTTGGGAACGGGCCGCGGGCATTCGGTGAAAGAGGTTATTTCCACGATTGAGAGAATCAGCGGGAGAAAAGTTCCTGCAAAGATCGCGCCGCGCCGTGCTGGCGATCCCCCTGCGTTGGTTGCTGACCCAGGGCGAGCTGAGAAATTGCTCGAGTGGAAAGCGAAGCGCTCGCTGGATGAGATTATTTCTACCGCTTGGCGATGGAGCGAGAGCCGAAGATAAACGTCAGGATTTTGCTTCGGGAGCGGTCTCGGTCTCTTGTAACTCCGCCTTCTTCTCAGGCCGCAGCAACGGGAAAAGAATTACGTCCCTGATTGTGTGCGAGTTGGTCAGCAGCATTGCCAGGCGATCAATCCCCACTCCGACACCGCCGGCTGGAGGCATTCCGTAAGAAAGAGCGCGAATGTAATCTTCGTCCATCTGGTGGGCTTCTTCGTCGCCGCGCTCTCGTTCCGACAACTGCATCTCAAAACGTCGCCGCTGTTCTTCGGGATCGTTTAATTCGCTGAAGCCGTTTGCGATCTCCATCTCGCCCGCGAAAATTTCGAAGCGCTCGACATAATCCGGATCGTCAGCTTTGTTTTTCGAAAGAGGTGACACGGCGGCAGGGAAGTCGTAAATAATCGTGGGCTGGATCAAGTGTTTTTCGGCGACGGCCTCAAAGAGTTCTGCGATGGTTTTTCCGGCCGGGTTTTTAGGATCATAAGCAATGTGAGCGTTTGTCGAATTGAAGCGCTGCACCAATGTTGCAACCGAATCGTGAGTAGCAAAATTCGACATCTCTGGCTTGGAAGCAACCTCCTCGGGCCAATAACGAATAATTGCCTCTCGCATGGACATTCGCTGCCAACTGGAAGCCGCCCAGTCAATTTCGTGCTCTCCCCACTTGGTTTTGGTTCCTCCGGTGACGGCAATCGCAGCCTGCTCGATTAATTGCTGTGTAAGATCCATCACTCCCCGATAATCAGTGTAGGCCTGATAGAACTCGAGCATGGTAAATTCCGGATTCCATCGCCATCCAATGCCTTCGTTGCGAAAATTGCGATTGATTTCGTAGACGCGATCAAACCCTCCAACCAAGAGGCGCTTGAGATATAGCTCTGGAGCAATGCGGAGATAGAGATCAATATCGAGCGTGTTGTGATGGGTTACGAAGGGCCGCGCCACCGCGCCACCGGCGATCGGTTGCATCATGGGCGTTTCGACTTCAAGAAATCCGCGGGCATCCAGCGATCGCCGCATGGATTGCACAAGCTTTGTCCGCTTGCGGAAAACTTCGCCGACCTCAGAATTCATCATGAGGTCGAGATAGCGCTGGCGGTAACGCAACTCGACGTCAGTCAGGCCATGCCACTTCTCTGGCAGAGGGAGTAAATCTTTCGCGAGGAATGTGATTTCCTCGACGTGAACGCTGAGTTCGCCAGTGCGCGTGCGAAAAAGATAGCCTGACGCTCCGATGTGATCCCCGAGATCAAGCAACTTGTAAAGTTCAAATCCCTTCTCCCCAACGTCATCTTTCCTCACATAAATCTGCAGTTGCTGGCCATCTTGTCGGAGATGAGCAAACCCCGCTTTGCCCATAAGCCGAATGGTCATGATCCGGCCCGCGATGCGCACGGTGACTCGCGGATGCGCTATCTGTTCGGTAGTACTCGCAGAATATTTGGCAACAATCTCGGGAATGGTATGGGTCGCCTCGTACTTTGTCGGATATATCTGCTGACCGAGCGCGGCAATTTGCTTGAGCTTTTCAAGCCGCAGTTCGTAGATTTTCTCGTCGAGGGCCAAAAGTTTCCTTTCGCTAAGTTGATGAGCAACACCGGTCCGGCGCGCTGAATGTGGAAAACGATTATAACCAAGCGTTGCGGCAAAATTTGACTGTGTAGGTTCGCAAAACGTTTTTCAAGCGGAAGTGAACGGGCGGTAGTAATATTTCCTGGTTTTCTTTTTGAAGGAGCGACGTGAACGCAATTCCCAACATGTCGGCAGCAGCGCCATCCGTCGAGACTTTTGTAGCCAGCCGATTCACGCGGGGCAATCTATTTTTTCCTACTCGTATTGTGGTGGCCCCGGAACGGGTGGCGCGTGTTAAGCCACGGTTGTTCGGAAGTAACGAAGAAAGTATCTCGATGCTGCAAGTTGCGTCGGTCCAGATTTCGACGGGTTTAGTCTGGTCGGAAATTCGGATTGACTCCGCCGGCGGAACAAATCCGATCACCAGCCACGGACATCGCAAAGCAGACGCCCAGCGGATTCGTACCTTGATCGAAGTGCATCAAGCTGCCGCGCGTCGCTGATCGGAATTGCGGGCAATTCGAAAAGAGGTTGCTGTGGCGCAAAATGATTCTGAGATTCGCGGCAAGTCAGACGAAAGCTCCGGCGACAGCGCTCGCGACAAAAAAAATACGTGGGTACAGATGGCAAACTACGCTCAACTGGCGATAGTGTTCCCGGCAGCCACCGTCATTGGGCTTCTCTTCGGACTGGCACTCGACCACTGGCTGCATACGAAATGGTTATATCTGGTCGGACTTCTGCTGGGGATCGCGGCTGGTTTCGTAGAACTCGTCCGTACGGCGTCCTCAAATTCTGACTAGCATCCACTCATCATTCCAGTGTCAACGACCCACATCGCACCGCCATCAGCATTCTTCGCCAGCCGTTTAAGATATGAACTCAGCGTCCGCAATCGCAGCTACGCTGCGCAAAGGGGACTCTCGATGTGCGAGAGTTACGGCGAAATGCCGGCAGTGTGCTACCAGCCTTCGGAGGACGGTTTATGCCACGGCAATTTTCAGTCGGAATCTTATCGTGCAATCCTGGCTAATGAAGGTTGGGGCAGGCGCTTAGGCAAAGTTCATACCCAGGCCCGCACCTCTCTGCCAAGGGTCGATCGCCGGTGGAGAGAGTTGGATTCCTGCAATAGTTCGGACGCGCTCCTGATGAACATTTTCTGCTTCCCCGAAGCCTTGCAAGAGCGGCGCGTAGCCGACTTTCTCGGTATCGAACATGGAGCTATCCCGCAATTTGGTTTCCGGGCACGAGTTCCTTTATCCAATGGAAAAAGTGATCGCACCGAAGTGGACATGCTTTTAAGCAATCTGCTCGTCGAGTCTAAATTAACCGAGTTCGACTTCCAAAGCAAAGCGGCCAGCGTTGTAGAGAACTATCGCGATTTTTGCGAAGTCTTTGAGATGGATTCTCTTCCGAAAAAAGACGACTGTTACCTTTCCTATCAGTTAATTCGCAACGTTCTGGCGGCGCACGCGAATCAATGTTCCTTCTGCGTGATGGCGGATGCACGCAGACCCGATCTTCGCGAATCCTGGTACGCCGTTATGAGCAGCATCCGCATCGTTGATCTT
>JBEEGK010000098.1:0-6917 GCA_041166845.1 Acidobacteriaceae bacterium | reverse complement strand
CGCCGCCGATCCTGCTGAGGATGCGGTAATGGGAAACCGTCTGCCCTACGGGTTGGGAGGGCGTGGCCACTGGCGAGAATGGTACGGGTGATGAAGGGGAAGGTCAACGTTCGGTGGCATTCCAGTTCAGCCCAGTTTCACCAGAACGGCCGCATCGAATTTCGAATAATACTTCTTAACGTCCTTCGCTCCGTACTTCTCCCGGAACCGCTCGGCCACAGAATTCACCGCCTTGGCATCGGTCAAGGGAGTGGCTCGGAACTCTGCTTCCTCGCCTCGCGCATCAATGCGAATCGAGGGGTTCTGAAGCAGGTTCTTGTACCACTGCGTGTCCGAGCCCTGCACTGGCAAGAGGTAGAGCTTCTGGCCTTCCAACACAAACCAGACGGGGATCGAGATTGTCTGCCCCGACGTTCTCCCGATCACGCTGATCTTGATCTGGCGGTAGCGGGCGAGGCGGTCTTTGAGGCCGTCCTTGGAACCTGCCATCCTGACCTCCATCTGATTCACGGCTTAAGAATGTTATGGGTCTTTTAGCATCGGGTGCTGCTCACGACTTTCTTCTGCGGTGACCGCTATCCGCTTCGATTTCCGATAGACGTTTGCAACCGCCATCGTCCAGAAAGGAACCAAATCGACTCCGGGCACAAGCTTGGCAAGAAACGATGGCAGAAATCCCCAGTGCCAGCCAAGGAGGTGAACCAGCACGGCTGCGATACCGAAATCGAGTAGGTCATCAGCGGGCGACAAAGCGCCCTCGACGAATAACGGAAAAACGACGATTTGGAGTGCATCCGCAACGATGGCCAACACCATGGCTGCTCGGAAGCGCGAACAACCCGGCGAGATTGTGACGGTGTCGTGAGTCACGGCAGTGCTGCTTTCGCTGCTGAATGCCCTATTTTAAGCCGATGCTCCGAGAGTGTCAGTCCGCATACCAATCGGAATGTGCCGACCAGCGCGTGCAAGACAGGCATTGCGTTGAAGTCCAGTGGTGGAGGCACGCCGGGCATACCCCTCCCGTATCGAACGTATTCCACTCATGGCCGCAGCTACAAGACCAGCAGTCGTCCTTGCGGGGCGACCAACCGCAGAGTGGACATCGAATGCGAGGGCCGGACGGGCCGAGGCTTTTTTCTTGATCGAGGTCGCGATCCAAGACAACAGACTGGTCATGCGAGGTGGCAGACATGCCCCGCTATTATGGCTTAGGTCGGATGCACGAAGTAGCGCCCGCCTGCCTCACTCGAAGCCAGTAGTCTATTCGTGCTCTATGCGCCGGAATGTCAGGTTGAGGCGTGACTGAATCACCCCCCGCTCCTTGGGCACTTCGTGCCTGAAGGTCTTCTGCGTGTTGCCAGCCATGATAAACAGGCTGCCGTGCGGCAACCGCTCCCAAAATGCGACAGTACCGCCTTTCCGCTTGAGCCGAAAAAGCCGCTCTGCGCCCAGACTGACAGAGGCGATTACAGGCCCCATTTCCGGCTCGGCATCGGCATGGAGCCCAACACTGTCATTTCCATCTCGATAAAGATTGCAGAGCACTGCGTTGTAGCCAGTTCGTGGCAGGGACAAATTGGTATAGGCTGCAACCGGGGTGGCTTCTTCGACGCGGACTCTTAGCGAGAGCAGTTCCGGTATCCAACGAAGAGGACTGTACTCCCGGCGTGAATACGTGTAATGCGTTCCGGGATCGCCGTAGTAGGCTTCATCGCGAGGCACTACGTGCCCGAACGAGCTTCTGCGCCGTTCCCAAACGCACTTGCTCAGCAGAGTGTCGAAAAGTTGAGTTGCTTCGTCAGGCTGGAGAAAGTGCTGGTCGTAGTAAATCTCAGCGCCGGGAATCGGGATCGAGTCCATCGCAAGAAACTCTAGAAAGGGTCTGAGTCGAGGTATTCTGGACGTATTCTCCTCATGCCCAATGGTACGCCTCGCACCACTTTGGCAACGTAGCAACAATGATCGGCGCACTGACGGGGGTGTGCGGAGATGCCAGCGGTACAATCCACAGTGAGAAATCAAAATCAAAGGAGAACCGCAATGACGCAAAAGGTTATTGACGTAGTCGGAACTTCCAAAGAGAGCTTTGCAAAGGCTGCGGAAAACGCAGTGGCAGAAGCCGCAAAGACGGTTCGAGGACTGAAGTGGGCGCGAGTGGCGGAATTAGAAATGGAACTGGACGGCAAGAAGATAGCCCAATACCGCGCCACCACAAAGATTTACTTCGACATTGAAAAGTAACGATGTCGATGGAGTGCAGGTAGGCCGAAAAAGCGATCCTTCGATTGTCGGAATTTGCGATTCGCACAATTGAACCGAGAAATTGACTCCAAAGGCCGAGCCCGTCCCAATCGGCGATCACGAGAGCAGGACCGGAGGTAAACTAGCGTGTTATGCGCAAGCGCCTAATCACGCCGATTCCGCAGAATGCTCCGCCCCTCGACGAAGGCTGGCTGGACCTCGACGATGCAGCCGTGGTCGAGGTCACATCGGAAGAGAAGGAATATCCGGTCGAGTCAGCACTGGTTTCAGGAGAAATGCGGGGCTGGCGTGCCGCCGATTCTGGCACTCAGACCATCCGGCTAATCTTTGACGATCCGCAAAGACTCACGCGCATCTCGCTCGTCTTCGAAGAAACCGAGACAGAGCGTACCCAAGAGTTCGTCTTGCGATGGTCTCCAGATGGCGGACGCTCGTTTCGAGAAAGTGTGCGCCAGCAGTGGAATTTCAGTCCCCCTAAGACAACACGCGAGGTCGAGGAATATCAGGTTGAACTCTCGGATGTCACCATTCTTGAATTGGTCATTGTCCCTGACATCAGTCGAGGAGCGGCTCGCGCCTCGCTCACGAGTCTGCGCTTATCTTAGACCGCGCGGGCAGGCACCATTCCCCGGCTCCTACTTCGCGGCAGTCACCGACTTCACCGAAATGGTATCTCCGTTGGCTGTGCCCGTAACTTTGGCATCCTCCCAAGCCAGCTTGTTGAGTTCGTCCAGCGCAGCTTGATCCGAGGTGTCAAGGGTATAGACCTTGTCGCCGACTACCAAAGCGTACTTAGCGCCTTTCTGCACGCAGGCACGAACGCAGGCTGCGGGGGCGAGCCCCCCTTCCGTGTGCTTAGCGCCGCACATGGCATCGCTAACCTTTCCGGTTAAGGTCTGGGTGCTGCCCGCAGCCACTCTCGGCACAACAGCCAATCCGGTACACAGCACCACCGCCACCATCCAAACTTGCAACATCCGCAAACGAGACATAAATCCTCCTCCTGTTCTCCGCTGTTGCTATTGGATGCGTCGGTGGGAAACTCGCATTTATTTTTTAACCTCGAAAACGCTCAGCATCGTATGGGGTGGCACGAGTTGTTCGAAAGAGAGCGCAGTGGCAATCCTGATGTGCGGCTTTGGGAGGCGTGCTATGGCGTGCGAAAGTACGGAGATGTGAGCCCCGCATAACTGAGGCGGTGAACTGCTCCTCGACAATCTGCTTCCTCCGCGACAATCGGTAACGTCCGCACATTCGGGGTGACTCGAGGTCCTATTTCGCTTCTCCGGCTTTCGCTTTTGCTTGACGTACAGGAGACCACGTTTGAGCTCTGTGGAAAGATCAGTTCCTGCCTCAGGAAGATGCACTGGTTCGTTTCCGGACTCAGCCGAGAGCCACTCGATCAGTTCACTGGGAACAGCCGTAACGATTCGGCTCTGACGTGTGACGGGCGTCCCGGTTTTTGCCCAGCGCTGAACTACTGTTACGTGCTGTCCCAGGAACGTTGCGATCTTCTGCCAGCCCTTCAGCACACCCGAATCTGATTTTGCTGCTGCAGCCTTTGACCGCGACGAACTTTTGATGGATTTCGGCATAAAAACGGCCCAGTTCCATTCCCGCAGCAGATTACTATATTCCATGCGGTTAGTATTCTTCCTAAGTAGTCTTCCGTCTCGCGGAAGTGTGTTGTGACGATGACTCAGGCTGCCACTGCTTGTGGAGGTGAAACATGCGAGCCATAGGCATAGCTATCATCATAGTTATTTCGCTGAATGGTCGGCTAAACCGGAAGCTATGCGGCTTGGATCGGAATTAATCTGGTGAGTCGGGTAATAGGTTGTGCGCCCACATTTTTGGCAGCCCGCACAGCATTGCAGGAGTGGGGTGAGGACTGCAATGGCCTCGCCCACGTTAACTCTGTCGGGTCTTCCATGACCACCTAGATGCGGCTTACCCTTTGGACTCAAGCGACAGAAGCGGAGAGGTCCCGAAGTAAAATGCCCATGCCAGACTCACCAGCGCAAATTTTGAAAAAATAAAATTCGCAGTTTTAAAAAAATAAATGGCTCAAGCGCGCGCGAAACCGAGAGTCTCAAAGCCGCGGTTTCGGCCACGCCCGTACCCCTTTCCAATGCCTCGGGGCTATCTACTTTTCAGGCGGACGCAAGTTCGAGTCCAAGTATTGGACTCACTCTCTAAATTCTGACGCCACTATTGCGCGGGTTGCCCGGTGCATATTGGCACTGGCTTTCTTTAGCCAAGGAAGTGCTTTCCATCAACCCAGCCTTTATGTATTTACGCTTTCCCTTTCGGCCCTTGTTACAGCGAGAATTTGCACAAAATAGACTCCAATGTTCAAGCTCTCGCGAGCTTGCCTTGACGTGAGTCGCCCACATGGAAGTGAGACAAATCTTGCCGCTGTATGCAGGGGATGTAACCAGCAGGATCGCCCTCCCCAAGCGCAAGATGCGGTGGGCCATATTTGACGCAAGCGACAGGCGCAACCGGGAGCACGAGAGCGAATTCCGTTACGAGACGGCGAGTCATTTCTTGGCGATTGACTCCTCGTAGTGAACCTTGTCGAGCAGGCTGCCATCTTTCTTGTGCATCTCATCATCTAAAACGAGCTTCACCGGACAGCCGTCTGCCATCACCCATGCGTCGCCTTTGTCGAATCCGCCAGGGCCCAAAGTGAAGCCGCCAAGCATCTGTCGGGTTGTGGCATCCCATCGCGCAGTGTCAATTGAGTAATGAATCGTCTGATACCCGTTGATCTGGCCGCCATCGGATTCACGTTGCATTGCAGAATTGTGGTTGAAGGTGTTAACGGTGCCTGCCATTCCGGAAATGCCTGTCAGACCTGCGAGTGCGCTCTGCCAAGCCTGCGAGTCGGAGCGCATGGCGTGGATAGGCTGCTGCGATCCGTCCGGCTGGCCGCGAAAGCCGTCGATCGTTTGGGGCGTGACATCGGCTTCCTGATCCACCTTAGAACCGTCCGACACCGTCTTTTTGTAAATGTAGTGGAACGCTTCCGGTGGGTTTTGGAGTCGGTCGTAAACGCAATTGAGGTCAATCCCGGGATTGTCGCTGGGCTGGCCGGACGAAGAATGGTTAGCTGTTTTTTCCGCTGACAATTTGGAGCTGGGTTTGGAGCTGCACGCCAACAACGACATCAGCGTGGTGGTAATTGCCGCCACGGTGAACGCCGCATAACCCGGCCTCGACGCCGGACGATTTCTTCGTTGCTGCATAGTTGTGCTCCTCGCGTACGAATGACTGAAACATTTGGCCAAGTTAGCCGACTGGCTACTGCCACGGCTAATGTTGCCCTGGCAACTAATAATGACGTGCAAACTGGACGGAGTCTGCGCAAGTATTTCGAGCCGACAGAATTATCGCCGAAATTCGTGGAGTTTAAACGTCGTTTTTGTTGTGGAGACGCGCTGGAAGGACCAACTGCGTATGTACCACAGCGGTTAAATAACTGAAGTGGCGGTTTACCAAAGCCCTCGAAGGGAGCATTACATTGGCATGGCCCAGACAGGCGCGTTTAGTGGTACTAATCCGACGGCGAGCTGATAACTTCCGGCTTGCCCGTCATACACCCACGAAGGGCCAGTGGCCTTTGATTTCGGAGCGGAACACATGGCTCGTTCCTAGGGCTCAGCATTGAGCCTCTCCGCTCGCCGTGTGCCACGAGAGACTCTCCTTCCCTTGGAACCATTTGGCAGCCGTCGCCGTATCTCAGGCTTATACCCTCGGGGAGGTCTTATGAGTTTCAACAAGAACCCAGGCAGGCTTGCAGGCTTACTGTACGTACTAGCGTCAATCGTGGGCATCTTCGGCCTCCTCTACGTTCCCAGCAAGCTGATCGTGGACGGAAATGCTGTAGAGACCGCCCGCAACATCGCCGCCTCCGAGACACTGTTTCGTCTCGGCATTGCTGCTCACCTCATCGGCGAGGCCCTATTTGTCTTCGTCGCCCTTGCTCTGTATGACTTGTTCAAGGCGGTCAACCACCGGAACGCCTTGTGCATGTTGACTTTGATTCTGGTCGCAATCCCGATGGCGTTTCTGAATGAGCTGAACGCCATGGCCGTCCTCGTCCTGGTACATGGAGCCGATTTCCTCTCCTTGTTTAGCCAGCCTCAACGCGATGCACTGGCTATGCTGTTCCTCAATGTGCATGGGGCCGGATTTGATGTCGCCGGAATATTTTGGGGTCTTTGGCTGTTTCCGCTTGGGCTCCTGGTGTATCGGTCGGGTTTTGTCCCCCGCATCCTGGGTGTGGCGCTGATGGTGAATTGCTTCCCCTTTCTAATAAATAGTCTTACGGCGTTAGTAGTGCCACACTACGAGGCACTCGTCCACGGATGGATGCGCCCATTCCACTTTGGCGAACAAGCATTCATGCTCTGGCTACTGATCATGGGTGCAAAGCCAAAGCCACTGGCGAATCCAGTCTACTGTGCAACGCCTTCGTAATAGTGCTCAAGACCGGCGATTTCGCACATCACTGGTCGGCTTGTCGGCAACTCTTCCATAAACAAGATTGGGGAAGAATAGCCCGTGACCGGCCAGAATCAGGAGTCGGCATGCCTCCGGCGCGATTGCGACTGTGGATTCCTCGGTGCTAGACTCCGGCAGCTTTGGAT
>JBEEGK010000097.1:0-12911 GCA_041166845.1 Acidobacteriaceae bacterium | reverse complement strand
CGAATCTCATGTTCCCCCTTTACCAGGGCGAGAGTTGACACCGGGCGACCAGAAGATGACTTCTGATCCGGTTGTCGTGGCTTCTACGGGCTCGTCCCTCAGCCACTCTTCATGAAATCCAAGGTCTGCTCCGAAGAGCAAACTTAAGGAATCGTACAAGGCAGAGTCAGGGAACGTCAAGAGGGATGGTGGGCTGCCGCGTTGATGGACCTGGGATAGATCTTATCGGCTGTATTGGTTCTTCTTCTTATCCGCGTGTCGTTCCAGCCCGAGTTCGATCAAGCGTGCAATCAGATTTGGATACGACAACCCCGATGCTGCCCACAGTTTCGGGTACATGCTGATAGAGGTGAACCCCGGCATGGTATTAATTTCATTCAGGAAAATCT
Source organism: Acidobacteriaceae bacterium (assembly GCA_041166845.1). Taxonomy (GTDB): domain Bacteria; phylum Acidobacteriota; class Terriglobia; order Terriglobales; family Acidobacteriaceae; genus JALYIM01. The sequence goes on along the minus strand of JBEEGK010000097.1, from coordinate 12,522 downwards.
TGCGCGTCTTCGGATCCATTAAAAAATCAACGCGCGACAGGCCGGAGCAATCTACCGCTTTGAAGGCGCTGATTGCCAGCCGCTGAATCGTCTTAGTTTCTGTCCGGCTTAACTTTGCGGGGATGACCAGTTCAGAACCTTCCTCCAGGTACTTCGCTTTGTAGTCGTAGAACTCTTTTACGGGAATTATTTCTCCGGGCAGGGAGGCTTCGGGTTGGTCGTTGCCTAAGACCGAACATTCGATCTCGCGGGCTTTCTGTTTTTTCCCTCCGACGCCTTCTTCGATGACGATTTTGCGATCGAACTTCGCCGCTTCTTCGATAGCAGGCCCGAGTTCTCCGCGGTCATGTGCTTTGGAAATTCCTACCGATGATCCCAGGTTCGCCGGCTTTACGAACACTGGATACTTCAGCTTTCCTCCCACCAGCTTCACAACTTTTTTTGAAGACGACTCCCACTCGCTTCGCAGGATCGTGACATGTTTCACGATCGGAAGTCCCGCGGCGCGGAACAAGGACTTCATCACATCTTTGTCCATGCCCGCCGCTGATCCGAGAACGCCCGCTCCTACGTATGGAAGATCGGCCAGCTCCAACAGTCCTTGAATTGTTCCATCCTCGCCGAAAGTTCCGTGCAATACGGGGAAGATGACGTCCACGTTAATGGCGCGGTCGCTGGCGCGGCGCGTCTGCGTGGCAGCATCCGTTTGGAAGGGGGCGAAAGATCCTCCTGATTTCTGATGCGGTTCAGGTGGGACCACGACTGCTTCTCCCGCCATAAGAACTGCCGCACCCGCCGTGGCTTCCGGATCGCCCGCCCGCAACGCACTCGGCTGCTGGCTGGATTGTCCTCGCAATAGTCGCTCGGCATCGGCGGCCGTTACCCAATGCCCCTCTTTGGTGATGCCAATGGGCACGACTTCGTACTTGTTCTTATCAATCGCGTCGAAGATAGATGCCGCGGAGAGGAGCGAGACTTCGTGCTCACCGCTGCGGCCACCAAAAAGGATGCCCACACGTAATTTCTTCATAACTTTTTAGTTTGGACGTTACACAGGATGGCCGTCAATCACACGCATGGTTCCTTCGAGAGTGCGGAAAAGACCACTCATCTTTTAGCGAAGCTGCAGCGGCTGCGATAACTGAAAGCTCAACGCGGACTCCGCCGGCAACACGATGTCTTTGTTCCCGGTAAATGCCGTGGCCCCAGTTCCCGCGCCTGCGCCCGCAACCGCGCCGATCGCAGCTCCTTTACCGCCGCCAGCCAATCCGCCAATCAGAGCACCTAGTCCCGCTCCCCCGCCGATGAATCCGGCGCTGCGTTTGCCTTTGCCTTTAGCGATAAAACTGCGAGTCGAGGTTTGAATCTGTTTATCACTTCCATTTACGCGAATGGACGTCAAGCTCAGTTGAAGACTGGCTCCTCCCGAAAACCTGCCTAGCGGAGCTGCGTTTACCACATTGCCGGAAGCCGTCGCGCCCGCGGGAATTACCGTCTCTCCTCCAACACGCACCGGGCTCGACAGAGTCGCGGTGAAGTTTTCGCCAGCCTGGCTGATTTTCGATCCCAACGCTTGCCCCAAGCGCACGGTGATCGCGGTGCCAGAAGGAATCACTACAGCACGCGGAGGCTCCGGGCGGCTGCGAAGGTCGGATTCTGAGGGCGCGCGAGAGTTGTCTCCCGCCGGAGAGTTCGTCGTACTGTTGCCATTGGGAGGGTTAGCGGGATCGCTTGCCTGCGTATCTTCCTTGGGCTTGCTGTTGCATCCTGCAACCGCAAAAATCAAATACAGAGATAAGAAAGTCGCAGCGATGGGAGATTTCATGAGCGCCTCCGATAGCAATGATTATCAGAAGTGGGGTCTGAGCGCAAACAACTTTGGGCGGTGTCCGATTGGACAGGTATGCAGGTTCTACTCCCAGTTAAGGCTTTATCCGCTGCGGTAGAGATGTTGAGGTGTAATCTTAATCTGAAATACACTACTTAAAGCGAAATCGGAGGTTTCAGATGCTACTCCGGACAGCCATTCTTCTCAGCTTGCTTGCACCCGCCCTTCCGGGCAATGCTCAATCCTATAACGTCAGCGCAGAAACGGTGGTAGTGCGACTTGCCTACCACACAACATACGCCGTGGACTGGGCTGACTCACGATATCCGAACGTTTGTCTTGCACTATACCGAGGAGGGTATTATCGCTTGTCGCGCATGACGATAGACGGCGGCGAAACTCTTCAAGGAAGAATCTCAGAGAATCAACTCCGTCGGGTCGCCAAAATGGCAGAAGGACTACGCCCGCAAACCGGCGATGGTGGACTTCTATATCGCGGTGCGGAATCATTTGCTGCCGAAGTAGTACGAGGTGGGAACCGGTTGAGCTACCTTTGGGTTGACGCTGACCATCGCCAACCCTTTCCTTCGGCGGCCAGCAATATGGTGGAGTGGTTACAGAACTTCAAGGCGGAAGGCGCCTTTCCACTCGAGCTTCGGGAGTTGAGTGAACAACCGATTTGTCCGGCAGCATCGGAAAAATGGTTGCAGTCGGATCTCGCAAGTCTGGCCAGGTAGCTTACGGTTTTCAGCCGTCCCGAAACCTAAGGCTTAGTAGTACCTACTTATTCCGCGGCTCTTCTCTAGCCAGTTTCACTTTAGCTGATTCCAGTTTCTTCTGAACCTTGGCTACGTCGTCGGAGTCAACTTCCGCCGCGACTGTTTTATTCCACTCCGTTAGCGCCCGTTCCCAGTGCACAGCGGCCAATTTCAAGCGCCCGGTCTTCTGATAAAGATCGCCGAGGTGGTCTTGCACTGTGGGGTCGGCGCCCATATGCTGCGATGCTCGCGACAGATTGTCTTCCGCCTGATCATACTTCCCAATCTTGAAGTAGGCCCAGCCGAGTGAATCCAGATAAGCCCCATTTGCAGGATCGAGTGCTACGGCCTTCTTGATCAATGTGAGCGCCTCATCCAACTTCACGCCACGGTCAGCCAGCATGTATCCCAGATAGTTGAGCGCCATCGCGTTCTGCGGTTCGGTGGATAGCACTTTGCGGAACATATCCTCGGCCGGCTCGTACTTTTTCTGCCGTTCGAAAGTGGATCCGCGCAAGAAGTAGACATACTCCTTGTCTTCCGGCTTGCTGGAAAGCTGGTCTGCTTTGTTGAGAGCCTCCTCCGCATCCGGCCAACGCTTCAGCCGGCTATACATCTGAGCTAGCGTGATGTACACCTCACGGTCATCCGGAGTGTTCTTCAACAGCGAACGGACCTGTTGCAAGCCGGCATCGGGCTGTCCGGTATCGGCGAGCTGCGAGGCATAAACCATCTTCAGCCCACGATCGTTGGGCAGCTTGTCAACCGCCTCTTTGGCGATGGCGGTTGCCTGCGGCCACTGCTTGGCTTCACGGTACGTGTCTATAATCTGCTGGTATCCACGCTGCGCGCTGTCATCTCCCAGCGTCACCATTTGACGGAAAGTATCAATCGCCGCCTGACTGTTGTTGTTCTCGCGGTAAACAGTCCCCAGGCGTTCGAGGAATACGGCCCGATTGGTTTTTTCCGCCGCGCTATAAGTTCCGTCGGACTTTTCGGTTTTCTTCACTAACTGCTGCAATACCTGAATGGCTTCGTCGTATCGCCCCTGTGCCTGATAAACCGCCGCGATGTTGTAGGGCACTTCCATCGAATCCTTAACCATGGATTCGGCTTTTTTCAGACTTTCCAGCGCCAGGTCAAACTTTCCGCCTTTGCGATAAATCTCCGCCATCCGGACGTAGGTTTGCGCGTCCTCAGGATTCGCATCCGCAATGACCTTGTATTGCTCGAGGGCGGCATCGGTTTGGCCATCGTTCATCAGGTTCTCGGCCAGACCGCGGATGAAATCCAGATTATCCCGCTCGAGTTCAATCGCTCGCCGGTAGGATTCGATCGCCTTTTTATATTGCTTCTGCTGCTCATAGGTGTAGCCCAGCGCCGAGTAGAGTTTCGCTGAGCGGGATGCATCCGGCACCGAACTGAGCGCCTCTGCCGCGCGCGCGCTATCCCCCTCTTCGTTGTACAGGTAGGCGAGCGTTGTGACTGCCTCTTCCGCGTCAGGCTGAAGCTTTACCGCCAGTTTGAATTCGGCTTCGGCTTTTTGCAGATCGTTGTTCAGGCGATAGAGCCGTCCGAGAAGCAGGTGATTCTCGACGTTGTCGGGCTCAATTTTGACGATCTGCTGGTACTGATCAATGGCCAGCTTAAGGACGTTTTCCGATCCGCTACCGGGTTGCATGTCTCCGAGCGAACGCAGGTAGATGCGTCCAAGAAGCTTGTGCGCCTCAAGGTTGTTGGGATCGCGCTTCAGAATGTCCTGAGCTTCGACGACGGCGTCGCGGATGCGGCCGGTTTTCGCGTAGAGCTCGGCTAATCCTGCAGTGAGATATTCCGAGGTCGGGTCAGAATCAATCGCCAACCGATACTCTTCAATGGCTTTACCAGCCAGGTCGCTGCGTCCATAAACCGCTACCTGCTCTTCGTACATGTGCGCAACACTGTAGTGGTAATAAGCAGCGGCGCGATCAGGCTTTTTGGATGCCGGCACTGAGGCTGGTTTGGTAGCTGGAGAAGGTGGTGGAGTCTGCTGCGCGACCGCGCCCGCGGCCAGCAACGTTATGACGAGGGGAACATAAGAGCTCTTTATTTTCATCAATGACCTGCGATCAATATCCTGCTGGTTTCTGGAGCCATGAGCTTTGGATGCGGGACCTCTACAGGTGGGTGCTCAAAGTATTGTAAACCCTGAAGAGGGATGATCAAAGAATGGCCCAATGAAATCCGAAGATGGAACATTCGAAGGTACAAGTACCCCAGACATGCCCCATTCAATTAATTTGTCACGCTGAGCGATTCGTAGCCGCAAAGCGGGCAGGAGACTCGAAGCATCCCTACCCCAGTGATATTAGCGCGGGCTATAGGGGTCCTTCGACGTCAGAGCCATTCGCGGGCAAATGACTCTTTTGCTCAGGATGATCAAGGAGTGCTTTAGTGGCGGAAGTGGCGAACTCCCGTGAGAATCATTGCCAAACCGAGGCGGTCCGCAGCTTCGATTACCTCTGCATCGCGAACTGACCCTCCCGGCTGAATGATGGCTGTGGCGCCCACCCTGGCGATTTCTTCGACGCCGTCAGGAAAAGGAAAAAACGCGTCAGACGCCGCCACGGTGCCTTTCAGCGGCAGAACTGCCTTCATCGCTCCGATGCGGCAAGAGTCCACCCGGCTCATTTGACCGGCGCCCACACCTACCGTTTGACCGTCTCGCGCGTAAAGAATTGCGTTGGACTTCACGTGCTTGCAGACCTTCCATGCAAACAGCAAAGCGCGCTTCTCCTCTGCGGTCGGCGGTCGCTTGGTAACAACCTTCAAGTCGCTTTCCTGCAATTCCCGCACATCCGCCTCCTGGAGAAGAATTCCGCCAGAGACGTTCTTCAGCACCCACTTCTGCGGGACGTCCGTAATTTCTACGAGACGGAGGTTCTTTTTGGAGGCGAACTTCGCCCTGGCGCCTTCGTCGAAAGAAGGTGCCGCGATGACTTCCAGAAACAGCTTTGCCATTTCCTCGGCCGCGGCTGCATCTACTGGACGGTTTACGCCAATCACGCCTCCGAAAGCCGATACCGGATCACACGCCAGGGCCTTTTGATAAGCATCCACCAGGGTCGCAGCCGTGGCCGTGCCGCAGGGGTTCGTATGTTTGATGATGGCGCACACCGGTTCCGAAAAATCTTGCGCAAGGTCCCACGCCGCCTGCAAATCTACTAGGTTGTTATAGGAAAGTTCTTTGCCTTGCACCTGACGTCCGTTTGCAACGCCGGCCGAAGAGCCATCTGAATATATGGCCGCCTTCTGGTGGGGATTTTCCCCGTAACGCAGGTCTGCGACTTTGTTAAAAGAAAGACGCAGCATTTCCGGGAACGCATCCGCTCCGGCGGAAGTCGAACCATGCACTCGTTCCAGGGTTGATGCGATCGCCGAATCGTAGGCGGCGGTAGTGGCAAAAGCCTTCCGTGCCAGCCTCCAGCGGGTATCAGCCGAGATTCCGCCGGAGCTCTTCATCTCCGCCGCAACTATTTGGTAGTCATCGGGAGAAGTCACGATCGCCACGTCGTTAAAGTTCTTTGCGGCGGAGCGGATCATTGATGGTCCGCCTATATCAATATTCTCAATCAATTCTTCAAGCTGTACCCCAGGTTTGGCCGCCGTTTTCTCGAAGGCATAAAGATTCACCACCACCATATCAATCGGCTTGATGCCGTGTTCGGCGACGGCGGCGCGGTGGCCGGCATCCTCGCGGCGATGCAGTATTCCCCCGTGCACATTGGGATGCAGGGTCTTTACCCGGCCATCGAGCATTTCGGGGAATCCAGTCAGCTCGGAAATGTCTTTTACCGGAATGCCGGACTCGCGCAACAGTTTTGCAGTCCCTCCCGTCGAAATCAGCTCCACTTCAAGACTAGCGAGCGTGCGCGCGAAATCCGCCAGCCCGGTCTTGTCCGTAACGCTCAGTAGGGCGCGCTCGATTCGTGTCTGTTTGTGGCCCGCGGATCCATTGCTGTGAGTTCCGGGCTTTGAAGCTTCAGAGCTGGCCGCCTGCACGTGCGGTTCGGCGTAAGAGTGTTTCTGGGACATTAATAGGGCCTCGAATGTGCGGGGTACCAAAGAGAAATTCTAACAGGTGGAAAGTTTTCGGATTGCGGAGGGAATTGCGCGGCGGGGATTAATCTGCTGACTAGACTTTGGCCTTGGCCTTGAGCTTTACCTGACCATCCTGCATTTCAACCGTATATTCAACGCTGTGGCAACCATACTGCTTGCGAATCTGGTCCGTTTTCTTTTGCACAAAAGTAGAAAAGTTATCGAAGTTGCTGGCTACTGGCTCGCCGCTTTTCTTTTTTGCATCAGTCAGAGCCCGATAGAGTTTAGCCACCTGCGTCCGTTCGGCGCGTGCATCCGAGCACAGCACCGTGACCGGCTGCCCTCCTGCTGCGGCGCCAACTTCCTCGTCTGCTTCAGGTTTCGCGTGCGTCAAGCCATAGACGCGGCGCTCAGGCTGCTTCACTTCTTCCTCCAGGCGAACTCCCTGGATCGAGAGTAGAGCGTCTTGAGGACGGCGATATCCTTCTTCTCGAATGCGTTTCTTTTTGCGCCACAGGTCACTGTAGACCGCGTAGCGCTGGGCCATTTCGTTGTAGCGGTAACGTTGTGAAAAGCTCATACGGACGCCGTCGCTTAACTTGCGCAAAATGCTGAGCACCTTCCACTCGACGTCACTCGGCGGTTTCTTGGTGGGATTGTTGAAGAAGACCTCGTACTCGATCTTCAAGCGCCGCAGTTGGGTTTCGAGCACCGTAAGTTCTTCGTCAATTGTCACACGTAGCTCCCAGCTACAGTTTAGGTGTGACAGGTCGTGCGCGCGAGGTACCTGTCGGCCACAGACGATATAGCCCGAAAGTCACTGCTTTAGCTGGTCGCCGCTCGATAGGCCATAGGGTTAACTTTGGCCAAATAGGTGTCGAAAGCGGAGGACCCAACCGGGGCGCTGAGTTTACTTGGAGGCCATCTTCTTAACCATGGCGAGGACCAGTTTCCTGTCGCTATCGTTGAGGCTGACCGAGTAGCGGCGAATCTGGCTCAGGAAGCGCACTTCGTCTTCGGAGAGCTGCGGCACGCCCTTGGACCCGTTGGTGTGTCCAGACTCCGCAAAAAATTGTGATAACGGAAGCTCCATGGCCCCGGCGATTTTCGACAAAGTGTCCAGGGATGGAATGGTGTGTCCATTTTCAACCCGAGAAAGATAGCACCGCAGCAATCCGGTACGCTTTTCTATGTCTCCTTGAGACATGCCTTTTCCCAGGCGATAATTCCTGATCGTCTCGCCAATGTTCATGGAAAAAACAGCCACTGGACTCCCCCACGGATGGACTGGATAGTAACCAGAGTAGTAACTTCTGGCAAGAGAAAATTCATTGCATAGGAATTTGCCCTGGAGTAATAGACGCGCTTCGCCTTAACCTGATTCTTCGCAGTCCCGCGGGCACATCTCCGCAACCAACGATTTAGCTGCATAGCTATTTGAGTGTGGCAGCAAGGAAGTTAATCGTCCGTTTCCACGCGTCTGCGGCATTGTCGCGACGATAGCCGTCTTTGTTGTTGGGATTTTGAAATCCGTGACCCGCGTCGGGATAAATTACGATCTCCACTTTCTTGCCCTGCTTCTTAAGTGCCTGCTCAAATTTCTTCACGTCTTCCACCGCGATCCCCTGATCTTTGCCGCCGAAAATTCCCAAAATTGAGGCATCGATTTTCGCCAGTGACTCCGGTTCTGTGGCGAGATGACCGTAATTGATCACGTCTGCGGTGAGCGATGGTTCCTGCAAGGCAACATCCAGCGAATATCCGCCACCCATACACCACCCGATCGATCCGAGGCGGTTCTTATTCACGTTTGGCTGCGAGCTCAGAAAAACTACGGCCGCATGCAAATCTCTTTTGACGCGATCTTCCGGAACACCGCGCATAAGTTCGTGCGCCATCTCCGGCGTGGTGGCCACTTTCCCGCGATACAAATCAACTGCCAGCGTAATGTAGCCTTGGTCCGCCAGTTTTGAAGCTTGGTCCTTTACCCAATCGTTGAGTCCCCACCACTCGTGGATGACGACGATCCCTGGAAATGGCCCTTTGCCTTGGGGAGTGTATTGGATGGCGCGGACGGTATCGTCCCCACTTTTGTAGGAAACATCTTTAGCAGTAGCTGCGAAGGTCGAGACGGCAAACAGCAAAATACAAATCTGTAAAAGAAAAGAATGTAGAGTCTTCATAGCGACGATCTCCAAAAAATTTATTTTTGCCAGAATTCACAGCTCGAGCTCCATGTATACCGCATCCTCCAGCGGATTGGCTCGATACGGCTGAATCACATGAAACCCTATGCTGCGATACATTGCCAGCGCTCGCTTCATTTTCGGTTCGACGGTTCCCAGGCGCATTCGCTGATAACCGATTTTGCGGGCTTCTGAAATCAGATAATCGGCGAGTATCCGTCCAAGACCCTTGCCTCGGAAACCGACTCGCAAATAAAGCCGCCTCATCTCGCAAACGCCGGTTTCCAATTTACGCAACCCGACGCAGCCCGCCAATTCCCCGTCATATTCGGCGAGCAACAGTCGTCCTTCAGGGGGCGCGTACCCGCCAGGCAGCCCTGAAAGTTCCTCCTTGAAACCAGGGAAGCAAGCACTGAAGCCCAGGGATTCAGCATATTCCTCAAAAATCTGTCGCGCCTGCACGATTTGGGAAGGCGTTTCTGCCTGGATAATTTCAAATGACAAGATTTTCTGATCTACCCCATCAACATGCCGCCGTTGACGTTCAGCACGTGCCCAGTTATGTACGACGCCTCTTCGGAAGCTAGAAATGCTACTGCGTTCGCGACATCTTCCGGCACGCCAATTTTGCCCAGTGGAATCATCTTTAGCGCGCTCTGCTTCAGGTCTTCACTCAGCCCGGAAGTCATTGCCGTTTCAATAAAACCCGGCGCAACCGCGTTGCAGGTAATTCCCCGCGAGCCTACTTCGCGGGCGATTGCCATGGTGAGTCCGATAAGGCCCGCTTTCGACGCGGAGTAATTAGCCTGCCCCGCCTGGCCCGTTTGTCCAAAGACGGACGACACGTTGATGATGCGTCCCCAGCGCTGTTTGAGCATGGATCCCACTACCTGTTGAATGCAGAGATAAGCGGAAGTCAGATTGGTATTGAGCACGGAATCCCAGTCCGCTCGCTTCATTCTCATCACCAACTGGTCGCGAGTGATGCCCGCGTTATTCACCAGGATATCTATTTTCCCGAGTTCGCCGATCGCAGACTTGAAAGCAGATTTCACTTGCTCTTCGTCGCCGACATCAACGGGATACGCGATCGCTTTGCCGTTCTTGGCGGCGATTTCATGGACCAGTTCGTCCAGCTTCTCGCGATTTCTCGCGGCCACGGCGACGGTCGCGCCGGATTCCGCCAACTTGAGAGCGCATGCGCGTCCGATGCCCTGAGATGCCCCGGTTACCAGCGCGACGCGAGCTGAAAGCGTCATTCTTTCTCCTGACGTAACTCCTTGGATTAAACCCAACGGGGACGGAGCGAAGCCTCACTTATCGGTATTGAAAATATCGGCAGCAACCTTCCAATCACCCTTTGGCTGCTTCTTCCACACCACGACATATTTTCCGGGGGTGACGGTCGGAGATCCCTGAGCGTCGTTGACAGTCAGTTCGAAGGTCCCCACTTCATATGCCAGATCTCCGGCGCTTGCCACTTCAATTTTGCTGGGAGCGAAGTGCAAGTTGAACCCAGGCAACGACATGAGGTGCGACCAGGTTTTGCGGATCTGCTCTCTGCCGGTTGCAATGGGACCGTTGAATGGCAGCACCGACGCGTCATCGGAATAGAACGAGACGGTCTGCTCCAGGTCTTTGGAACCGGCAGCTTTCGACCAAACGGCGTCGGCATCGCGTATGGTCTTTTCGTCCGGAGGGCGGTGACCGTCTTGCGCAAAAGCGGGAGCGCCGATTACTGCAATCGCGAAAAGAGCAGCCAGCAATTTCGAAGAATGCAATTCCATGAAGAGACGCATGTAGGCCTCCGATGCGGAAAAAATAAAAACTCAGAAGTATCCGCGCGTCGCGAAGGATACCACGCTGGCGCTCTGGGAAACGATTGCCATTGCGCCGCCGATGGCAAGGATATCTTCGACCACTGCAACGGCGGCATCCGGTATCTGCGTATTCATCACGATCTGCCGGCGCAAGTGGTAGCCGCCGAACGAGCCTGCGACCGCGCCCAGGCCGCCAAGCAGCGCTCCCAGGCCGATTGCCTTTGCTCCGCTGCGCAGCGGCGTCCCGCATAACACCGCCCCGCAAAGTGCTCCTGAAGCTACGCGGGCGGCAAGCGGTCCGGCCTCAATCCTGCTTGGAACGTACGGGACCTTGTCACAAACTAATTCTCCCACCGCAAGGACAGTGACAATAGCAGTGGGAACCGCAGATCTCAACTTGCGCAGGGGAGACTTTCGCATGCGAATGAGATTGTGTCGGGCTGCTTGACTAACGATGGCAGCGGGGGTGAAGGCGCGCAGTCCGGCAATCGCGCCGATGCCAGTCGCCAGAGCCAAGCTTGTATTCAGTTTGTTCATAAGCGTCTCTATTCCGATTTCGAATTGCTAACTAAAAAGAATAAATGCAGTGTATGCGTGCTTACGATGACCGCCCACCCCTCCGTGTTGCCCTGATTATGCCCGCCCAGCAAATACCCACTATCCACGCATCGAAGATCCTGCGTGTAATAGCCATGCGTAAAATGGAGATGTGATCCCGCCCACGCCAACTATCTCCGTAGAGTCAGCCAGCGCACCCCCGGCTTTCTCCCGGAAGCAGAGAGTTTCCCTGAACCTCATCACTTGGGCTGGAGTTCTCTTTATACGGCTGGTGGGGCCGACGCTGAGGTTTGCGATCTCGGTTGAAGAGGGAGGTCCGCCGACTCTCGATGCTCGACCCATCATTCTTTCTTTTTGGCACAGCTGCGTTTTTCCAGCAATCTATATATGGCGCGATTTGAAGATTCGTGTGATGTCGAGCGACAGCTTTGATGGCGAATACACTGGGAGAATCATCCGCAAATTTGGATTCATCAAAGTACGGGGATCGAGCAGTCGCGGCGCTGTGCGTGCCTTCCTTGGAATGCGCCGTGATCTTGATCTAGGCTGGACGGTGGCCTTTACCATTGATGGGCCGCGCGGGCCGAGATACGTTGCGAAACCCGGTCCTGTCCTGCTTGCAAAAGCTACGGGAGCGCCCATGGTCGCTTTTCACATTGCGCTGGATAAAGCCTGGACGCTTAATACCTGGGACCGATGCCTCATTCCGAAACCTTTTTCAAAGGCCCTCTTGCGCATCAGCCGACACATACCGGTGCCCGCAGACGCGAACGAAGTGCAGATGGATGGATTCCATGGCGAGCTTCAGGCTGCGCTCGATCGCGTCCGGGTATTTTCTGAAGCGAACGTAAAAAATGTGGGAGAGGCGGAGTTTCCGCTGCATGCGAAAGCGGCTTCATCGTGAGCATTGATAGCTTTCGCGCTATTTACGATAAGATTTCGTTTTATTCCACATGGCAAGTCAGAAGTGAGGAGTTTCATGTCGGCTACCGTTTTGGACGGCAATAAAATCTCCGCGGAAATTCGCGCCGAGGTCGCATCTGAAGTCAAAAAACTCGCGGCAGCCGGAATGCGCCCTGGATTGGCCGTGGTGCTGGTTGGGCACAATCCCGCGTCCGAAATTTACGTGCGCGGCAAACAGAAGAACTGCGAGGAAGTTGGCATATACAGCGAGAAGCACACTCCCTCCGAAAGCGTCTCGACTGCCGAGTTGCTCGAACTGATTATTGGACTAAACGAACGCGACGAAATTGATGGGATCCTGGTGCAGCTCCCGCTTCCGAAGCAGGTGG
>JBEEGK010000096.1:0-3063 GCA_041166845.1 Acidobacteriaceae bacterium | reverse complement strand
CCTTTTCTTCCGTCTGATGCGCCTTCTCCCAGGCGTCGAATGAGTCGTAGCCATAGAGGAACAGCGAGCGCGGATTACCGGACTCAGCATCGACCGCAAAATAATGACTCGGAGACTTCGCGCGCGTATACGCCTGCACGAACGCGCTCTCGGCCTTCTCGTGAAGGCTGCCGGATTTCCCGGGCTTCACAAACTCGCGATAAATGACGAGCACTTTCGGGGGAGAATGCATCCCCGCAGGTTTCTCCTGCGCCGCAGTGATGCACGTTCCTGCCAGCAGCAATGACGAACCCAACATCGCACTTAGTGTTCTTTTCATGGGATACCAACCTCCTCGGTTAGCAACAGTTTGTCGAGTGGGAAAAACTTTGTACCTTGGAATGTGACGCGTGTGAACGGCGCGAAGCGTATCTCAGGCGTAACTAAAAGTCAAGCTCGGTGACAGTCCCCGTTCAACAGCCGGGTGGCCGACCCTCGGTGTGTAGAAAAGAAATTATTACGGCTTTCATGGGTCAAGTTACTGCCTTCCGATACGAAAATGCACGTCAATCGAAGGGCCTGTTGAGGCATAATCTGCTTGTCAATCTCATCAGCAAAGATTTAGAGATTGCGGCCCTCACAGGCCGAGTTCTGCAGTTTGTGATGTACTAACGATGCATTCGAGAGTCGAGATACTGGAAAGCTATGCTGGATAGAATTCCCTTGCGTCCCGAAAGCGTGGCATAAATGGCCAGTGAGCGTGCCATTCGTGGTGGCGGTGGTGTCGAAAAAAAGACCGGCGAGAAGAAGCTGCCGAAGGCTGAACATCCTAAGCAGGCCTTTTCCGCAGATCACACGGCCGAACTTCGCGAGCGGGTGGCAGTGACGCAGCGGGCCGAAGAAAGTCTGCGAATACTGACAGCCCGGCTCCTGAACTTACAGGATGAAGAGCGGCGACGGTTTGCGCGTGAGTTGCACGACAGCGCCGGACAGCTGCTGACCGCCATGAGCATGAGCCTGGCCGTGGTTGAGCGGGAGTCAGCCAAGCTTAGTTCGCAAGCCGCAAGTGCACTTTCCGACGCGAACAACTTACTTCAGGAAACACTCAGGGAAATTCGTACCATTTCTCACCTGATGCATCCGCCTCTCCTCGATGAGGCCGGACTCGCCTCCGCCATTCGCTGGTATGCGGAGGGATTCGCAGAGCGCAGCAAAATAAAAATTACTTTGAACCTTGCCGAGGACTTTGGACGCCTGCCGCGTGAGATGGAAACCGCGCTTTTTAGAATTGTGCAAGAGTCACTCACAAATATTCATCGCCACTCCGAAAGCGAAGTAGCAAAAATTAGCCTTGCCCTCTCGTCAAATCACGCATTGCTTTACATTGAAGATAAAGGCAAGGGAATCCCCTCCCAGAAATTATGGGAGATGCAGGTTGAAAGTCTCCGCGGCGTTGGACTTCCTGGAATGCGAGAGCGAGTCCGCCAACTCGGAGGAGAATTCGAGCTTACCTCGGATTCTGAGGGCACCAAGCTGTCGGTGAAATTCCCTCTGCCTGCCTGAATTGGCTAACCATGCGGCGCATCCAGCCTTCAAGAAGCATCCGGCACTGGTTTCCCGATTTCCCAATGATGTCCGAATGGATCCACAATCCTTCCCAAACGCCATCCGTAGTCGTTGCGGACGGGCCAAATAATCTTCGCGCCCGCAGCGACGGCGCGTTCGAACGCCGTATCTGGATTCTCGACGGTCATTACCATCCGCACTGACCCTCCGCCGATTGATGCGGGGCTGAAGTTCAAGTTCTCCGGAGACTCGTCAGCGACCCAGAACTCCGCTGGTCCAACAGATAGTCGTGCGACGACTCTCCCATTCTCGTCGTCAATGCGGAACAACTCTTCCGCTCCGAATGCCGCTTTGTAGAACTCGACTGCTCTCGCGCCACGTCGCACAGAGAGCATCGGAGCAATTGACGTCTTATGTTCCTCTGTGCTGCCCATAAGAACCTCCTGTCGCAAAGATGTCGCACATTATGACATGGGCAAGGGAGGGACCGCGATTCATCGCGCCGCATATTTATTTAAAATGGAGGGAAGTCATAAACGAAGTCCAGCTTACCCAGAAACTCCGAGGTCAGAACCATGTGCAGAAATATCAAGATTCTCTTTAATTTCGAACCACCCGTTACCGACGATGAAATTCGAGTCGCTTCGATTCAGTTCGTGAGGAAAATCACCGGATTCAACAAGCCATCAAAAGCCAACGAACTAGCGTTCTCGACGGCAGTGGATGAAATCGCGGATGTCTCAGCTCGCCTCCTCCGATCGCTTGAGACCGTCGCAGAGCCACGAAATCGAGAGGAAGAGGCCGTCAAGGCAAGGGCTCGCGCCGCCGAGAGATTCGGGACCTAGTTTTATGTTACATGCTATCTCATGCTATGCTATGATATGCTATACTAGAGATTCGAGATGAGCAACGCCGACAAAATCAGATCGCACGGAAGGGAACGATATGTTTTGCCTGCCCGAAGGCGTGAACAGAAGCGATTTTCTATCCGCGCGGGTGACGTAGTTCATGAGCTGAACATCAACGGGCGCGCGCCGGCCGTGTGCAGCGCCTTGAAGAGCCGCGAATTTCTGAAACAGAATGATTTGCTGCTGGTTGAAAGTAGCGGTCCAAAATCTGGACAAAGCACGACCGTGACCTACACCTACGAGTTTGTAGAAACGCGGAGACCTTCAACAGAAAAAGGGGATGCCTGGATGCAAATGCGAGGCGCCCTTAAGAATGTCTTCGCTAAATTGGATGGCGGCGAGGCTTATCTTCGTTCCGAGCGGAAAGAATTTCGGGATACGAATTTGCGTTCCCCCAGAGACCCCAAGTGAGCCGTATCTACTGGGATACGATGCTCTTCATATATTGGCTCGAAGACAATCCCCAATTCGCTAAAAGAGTGGGCGCGATTCGTTCCCGCATGCGCGAGCGCGATGACCAGCTTCTCACTGGTGCGTTTACTTTTGGAGAGGTCCTCGCAGGCGTCTATCGCAGTGGCGACTCTACTCTCGCTGCTGAGACGAAGAGCTT
>JBEEGK010000095.1:0-11757 GCA_041166845.1 Acidobacteriaceae bacterium | reverse complement strand
GGTCAGTCTGATTTCCGCAGGTTAGCCCCGATGTAGCCGTATTCCGAGGATGACAGCGATAAAGCACAAAAGATTATTGACGAACAAATTCAGCGCGAATGCACCGAAATTACCCTGATGCCAATAGGCCATGCTTTCGTAGGCGAATGCGGAAAAGGTTGTAAATGATCCGCAGAAGCCCGTCGCCATCAATAGTCGCCAACGGTCGTGTTCGTGGTCGGCTGTCCATGTGAGCACATACCCGACGATCAGACAGCCTACGACGTTGACCGCCAATGTTCCGTAAGGGAAGCCATGGTGAGAAAACTCAGAGGAAAAGTGCGTAACCCAGAAACGGGCCAAAGCCCCGAAGATAGCACCGACTACCACGCACAGCACGGTTACTAGCATGACGACCTCCTACAAAGTGGTAGGAGTCATCAGCCCACAATAGGGCGGTTAAAGGCGAACTCCATCGCCAACCTCGATTCTATCAACTGCCCACTCTTCGAGTACTTTCAAGATAAGCCCAATTCCAAAAACCCCACAAAATCAAAGTCGGCAAGTAGCTGAGAGGAAGAGAACCGGGAATGCCGAATTCGCTGTGCCTAAAACACATGTTTGTGGCAGGGGCTAACCCTGAGGACCGTAGGCCGGGGTTGATTCAGCGGTATCTTCGCAAAATTTCCTAAACATTGTGAGCCCCCGGGCGATGACCCTGAGAGAGTGTGTGAGTTGTGAGTATGTTCAAAATTGAACAGACTAAATGTAGCCCCTCCGGCTACTCTCGTGCATGACTGAATCGAAGAGCCGCTCCCATTTTTATTTGTTCCGCAACGGCACCAATATTGTCATTCGTGAACTGACCGAATCGGAAGCTGCGAAACTATGGGACACGAATATGCGCTGGCTTGATATTCCAAGGAATACATTGGCCGATGCAGAACAACTGAAGCTTCTGTTAATGGAGCACAGTCAGGCGGAGGCTGCTTCCCAGTAAGAGAGCCTCAGCTTCCGCATTTCGTAACATTTTCCGTTCGATGGCAGATAAAACTCGGTCCACTAATATCCTGTGCCGCATGACAATCACGCCCTCCCCCCGCCTTTCCTACGAAGCTCCCGCCGTTCGGGAGTTATCGCGCGACGAAACCATTACGATTCTTTCTCGTTTAGCCAGCGAAGGAGACACGGAGGCTGGTGAGGTGTTGCAACAATTGTTGGCCTACGATTGCTAGTTCATTTCTGAAGATTTCCTAGCGGTACGTTTTCCGCGTCGCGAAAGTCTTTCTCGTCATTCTTGCGAGGTACTACCGAAATCCGATACCGGTCATCAGATCATGTGGAGCACCAGAAACACCCTCCGCGCGGGGGCTGACAAAGCGAGTGGGCGGTAACCGTTAGCTTTGAGGGGTGCCGGGATTCGTTTTTTCCTCCTAGCACCTATTTTCTATTCTGATATCCGCTGAATTGCATGTCTCTGGCAAGGGATCAATCGAATTAACCGCCACCTGTCGCCATCCCGGTGAACATCCGATCCGATAGTGCGGCGACTAACCCCCGCGCGGATACGACTAAGCGATGAAATTAGAGGTAAGAAGCAAAGAGAACTGCATGTCGAGCCACGAATCTAACCGAGCTTGCATCTCCGGCGTGTATTGCAAACTGAATCCGGTTCTCCCGTGTTTATCATCCCAAATCGTGGTTGCGATTCCTTGGATCATGCCTCCCTGCGGCAAACCGAGGTTCAGGAATAATTTTTCGCCTGGAGTGAATTGATTTCCACTACTAGTCGACATTCCGTGGCTGCTGATATTCATCGTCGTGGCTTGGAAGCGCGGGCCCGCGACGCCCCGTGTCAAAAGAACTGAAAGCTCGACGGGGTAACGAAAACTGCTCCTCCGTTGGTCCACCATTCTGCCGTAGGCGGATTCTAGCGCCCCCCATATTTTTGCAGGTAGTACAGGCCGCCGAAACACAAAGTCAGCGCCTTGCTGAATAGCCTGATACCTTCGCAAGTGCGGAGTAGCAACGGCGAATACAAACGCGTCTTTACTGGAACGACTTCCTCGGACACTCGCAAGAACTGGTAGTGGTTCGGAGATGGTGTCGAAATCGATGAGTACGGACTCATAATTCATCGAGCCTAGCTCTCTTGTTACGGCGCTAGAACGAGCGCTGCTTTGCGCATCAATACCCAAATCTTTAGAAAGATCTTTGAAAGTGCTGGCCAGCCACGGGTCAAGCGTCACCATTAACGCCCGAATTTCAAAACTTTTTTTCACAATCACTTCCGCGGTCGCACCGCTACAAACAAGTACACTCGCGACCATACCCTAACCACTAGGCGCGGGAGTGTTCAAAACTGAACGTCTATGGGGGAATTGGTAACGTGCTTTGGGTTTGCCATCAGGTTGGTCAAAATGGCAACCAGTGTGCCCAAGCATGTCGATTGCCCACCTGCTGCCGAGAAAGAATAAGGAGTAGCGTCCTCTTGTGAAACCGGGACAGGTAGTGACGCTACGGGGCCGACGAGGAAAAGAGGACGATGCTGTTTGATGACCTGAGCCAGCGGCTGCAAGAGCTCAGGGACGAGATGGCAATGTTGAGCAAAGAATCTGGAGAACCTGTTCACATTGGAGAGAAGACTGGTGATTTATCCGCTGACCTGAAACGTGGACTCGCGGTTCTAAGAAAGCAGCGGAACTCGAAGAAATAACGTTGCCTGAACTCCTCCTCGGGCAGTTAGCCGTTCACGTTGTCAATCTTATCCATGATCCTAGTTGCAATCCGAATGGCATTTGCTATTAGTGATTCTGTGGCCGGGCTTGCCTTGTAACCAAACAATTCATTCGGATTCTTGAGATGACGCGCGACCAAAACGGCGGATGCAATGAGGATCACGCGTTTTCGCCCTTCATCCACGCAAGCAGTCTAGCATGTTCGCTTTTTATTCGCTGTAGTTTTAACTTGAGTAAAGTACCGCATTCATAACTTGGTTTGTATTAAGAAAATCCATAAATTCTTTACACAAATCCTAATAACAGTTAATCTACTTTAGACAACCAGATTGACGCCATGAAACCCTATGTAGCAGAACAACTTCCGTTAAGCGGCATTGATTGGGCTGCTCTCGTCCCGCTCATCGGCCAAGCAAATCGTGCTCTGGCTCGATATGATGGAATTCTTCACGGAGTTCCGAACCCAGCCGTATTGCTCTCTCCGTTGACAACCCAAGAGGCCGTTCTCTCTTCTCGGATGGAAGGAACTCAGGCAACACTGGGCGAAGTGTTAAAGTTCGAGGCTGGCGCTGAACCAGTAGAAGAATCGAAACGGCAGGACATCCAAGAGATCATCAACTACCGAAAAGCGTTACATACGGCGGAAGAAGAGCTTAAGAGAAGGCCCTTCAATTTAAATCTCCTGTTGCAACTTCACAGCATTTTGCTCGACAGCGTCCGAGGTAGAAGCAAAGCACGGGGACAGTTTCGCACCGATCAAAACTGGATTGGACCGCCTGGATCTACCATAGAAAAGGCTCGTTTTGTTCCGCCCGCGCCTATGTTTCTTCCCGGCAATCTCGACAATTGGGAGAAATACTATCATGGAGAAGATCGAGATCCCCTCGTGCAACTCGCCATTGTGCACGCACAGTTTGAAATAATCCACCCTTTTCTTGACGGAAACGGACGCTTGGGGCGGATTCTTGTGCCGCTATTTCTTCACGAAAAACAACTACTTTCACGCCCGATGTTTTATATCTCCAGTTACTTGGAGGCCAATCGAGATCAATATATAGATAAACTCCGAGATCTAGGACAACCAAAAAGCTGGGATCGCTGGATAGAATTTTTTCTGCGCGCTGTAATCGAGCAAGCGAAAGCTAATGCTGCCACAGCACACGCAATCATCAAACTTTACGAGCGACTGAAGATCAAATCTATCGAACTGACGCATTCCCAGTATGCGGTACCACTCCTTGATCGTTTGTTCGATCAGCCTGTTTTCCAAAGTAGCCATTTGACGCAAAACAAACAAATGCCAAGTACACCGACGGTTATGCAAATGCTTAGAAGATTGCGAAAGGCTGGAATTCTCAAAACGGTGCGCAAAAGCAGTGGACGACAGGCGGAAATATTCGCCTTCGCAGAATTAGTCAACCTTTGCGAAGGTGGGAAGGTAATCTAAATTCGCGGCTAGAATGGCTGAGTCGCCTATGCCCATCACCATCGCCATGACGAACATCATAATGGCGAGCATCATTATCGGGTGTGGCTAGTAGTTTTATTTTTGAGTCCAATTCGAGTCCACTAATTGTTCCGATCTCGTCCAATCAATACTTTACGGTGCCACCCGTGTCCATCTAAGTCTTTTGTTTCCGGTATTTAGCTAGGTTCAAATCCTACAGCGCCCACCAACTATCACTTTCAAAATGCAGAATCTGCGCAGAGTGGACTCTCAATGCTAAGAACCGGCGAACCAAGAGGTGAGTCCTAGTCCTTCGTTGCGCTAAAGAAAGCGCTACAGGTGTTACTCGTCCGCCGAACTTCAAAGACTCTTCCTGACTTTTAGCTTGACAGTCGAACTCTCCACAATCATAGTCCGCAAGGGTGTCGAAGGAGATATGTGCATGTCGCAGTGGACCGATTCTGCATTCGCCAAAATTATTAAGATCCACGGAGTGAGGTGGACCACTATCGTACTTGTCTCGATATTAGTCCCTGTTGGAATCCTGGCTCAAGGCTCCCCGCCTTATCCGAATGCAATTACCGACAGACTGATTCACCAGAAAACGCCCATGGCACTCCCCCCCGTAAACATCCCGTTCACGGACCCTGATTTCGGATCGACGATTGTTCGGGTGACCGACGAGACCTCAAACTTCAAGAATCCGGGTGGGTATCTGAGGACCGAAGCTAGCGGACAGGCGAACATGTGGAGCGCGGATGAGTCCAAGTTTCATGTGATTGGGAAGGGCGGATCGGAGGGAAGTGAGGCCAGAGTGGCAGCGCTACAACCAGCGGTAGATATCTCGTCCGTCATGCCTATCTGTCACGGAGCGGAAGGTACGTGCGCATTTTGCTCGACCATTCTTCTTGGTACGTATGGGATGTGGCGACACTCAATGTTACGTACTGCGCGGTTGGTTCGGGGCCGCAGTGTCCTGGCTACGGTGTAGTGGGTTTTAACACGTTTATCAATGTTCCTGGACGGTCGACCAAATGAACATCGTGAAGCGTCCCCTGGGCGACATTTCAAATCTCAGTCAGCTCGTCTGGCCGCTTCCGTTCCCGCACTATTGGGGACAAAATCGAGACTTTACGTGGAGCAATGTGGATGTGAACGATAGCGCTCCTGTTTGCGCATCCAGCTACTATTACAAGGACGACGGAAGCATCACCCAGCCATTCGAAGGCGAGATAATGTGCATTGAAACGGACGGGATTGCTTCGACGGTTTGGCGATTCGCTCATAATCGTGCAACCACAAATCTGCAGTACTTCCAGACGCAACCTCTCGGGAGTGTCTCTCGCGATGGTCGCTTTTTCATGTTTACTTCAGGGTGGGATGAACAGGTAGGCAATGAAAGTGATGGCACGCCCGGTCTGATGTTTGGATCGTGAAACTAAACTAGAGCCTGGATCCCCGCTCTTGATGGAGACCGAGTTTTCTAGACGTTCATGTTGTCAATCTTATCCAGGATTCCTGGTGGCAATCCGAATAGCATTTGCTAATAGCCTGTTTCCAGCATTGGCTACGTTTAACCCTAAGCGCCCACCATTCTCACTTTTTAAACCGTAAGATTCGGGGATACCCTAGAGCCCAAACTAAGTCCAAATCGGTCTGAATCGCTATCCGCGGGAGCACCATTCGCAGTAGGTTTCCTCACGTCTTCTCTCATCCATTCCTTTCCCGTAAACATTCGTCCTTGTTCGAATGGAATGGAGCCGCGTCGAAATGTAGCCGGAACTTTCCTATTCCCCAGCGCGTATTTCCGAGTACAAGTGATGAAAATCAGCCGTTTCAAACTACTTCGCCCCGCTAACTTCTTGGTCTCGGCCTCGGCCCGAGTAGCAGTTGCTGCTCTGTGTTTCGTCTCGGTTGTTGCGCGCACGGGGACATTTCGGGTTGGGGTGGTAGATGTGCGTGGATGTCGGCTGCACTTTTCGGAAAGCGGTTCGGGCAAAGACACGGTTGTGTTCGAATCGGGTTTGGGAGAAGACGGCTCGACGTGGAACGATGTCCAACCGCAGGTGGCACAATTTGCTCATACTGTCGTTTACGATCGCGCAGGATTGGGCAAGTCCGACTTGCCCCCAATTGGCACTCGCGCCAGGACCGTAAAAGACATGGCTCGCGACCTTCACTTTCTCTTGCATGCCATAAAAGCTTCTCCTCCATATCTGCTGGTTGGTCATTCGCTGGGCGGAGCTATCGTTCAAGTGTTCGCGCATTCCTATCCGACCGAGGTAGCAGGGCTTGTCCTGGTGGACCCAGAGGACAGTCGCTTGGTGGACATGCTTCATTTGCGCATGAGTTTCTCCGAATGGGCGGCGCGGGAAAAAGCTATCAAGGCGGCGATGTCCGCAATGCCACCTGGGGTGAAGGCGGAACAGGACGCTGCGTTTACGACAAGCGGAGCCTATGCATCGGAAGCTATTCCTTTGCCCGCAGTTCCGGTAATTTTGCTGACTGGCACGAAGAAGAATCCAGAGTTTCCAGGAAATCCGTTGGAGCAGGACACCAAGCTGGAACTGCACAACGGCCTGTTAGCGAAGATTCCTAACGGCAAACACGTGCTATCACCGAATTCGCGCCACTACATTCAGAATGATGATCCTGGACTGGTTGTTAAATCAATCAGTGAGCTGCTGGGGAAATAATTCCCTCGTTGGTATCGCTTCAGAGATTACGTGCGGTGAGCCTGGGAACGCCAGTCTAGGCGGCGTCTCACTATTACCCGTAGTGCAAACGCCGCCCAAGATTCTGCCTGGCATTGGCAATGCTCACAGCAGAATGGAGATCGTAGAGCGCACAACCTGGCTGGCGGTGGTCCGGGCGGATTTATGCCTCCCAATGTGAAGTGTCCCGATAGTGAACAGGCCCTAGGCCTTCCTGCGGGGTCAGCGCCCGCCATCCTTCCTAAGTGACCTTGGTTCATCCCAATCACGCTAAAAACGCAAATTGTGGTTCCGGCGATTGTAAAATTACTTCAGGCTATAAAGTTTTGAACGCTCTGTGGTCTACGCTTAAGTCTTCCAAATAGCACGACGCTTGAGCGGGCAACCCGTTTAATTTCGTTTCGAGCATCGACGATAGTTAAATTATGGCAAGTCCTTTGACAGCTTTGGGTGACAACCGCAAGATGCCCGCGAAACCGAATACTTGTTTTGTGGCCCGGCAACCGATTTTTACCGCCAGCGAAAGAATCTTTGGATACGAGCTTCTTTTCCGTGATGGCGTGGAGGACCACTTTCATTCCACTGATCCGGAGGCTGCCTCCCGCAGTATGCTCGACAGCTCCGTGCTGATGGGCCTCGACATGCTTTGCGACGGCAAGCGTGGGTTCATCAATTGCACCCGTGAGATTCTTTTGAAGGACTACATCACTCTGCTTCCATCCACGCAGACGGTGGTCGAGATCGTGGACAGCGTTCCCGCGGATGATTTGGTGATTGCCGCGTGCCAGCGTTTAAAAGAGGCTGGTTACATGATCGCGCTCGATAATTTCAAGATGAATGATCCGCGCCAGGCGCTAACACATCTTGTGGACATTCTTAAAGTAGACGTACGGCAAAAATCTCCCGAAGAATGCGCAGCATTGGTTAAGCGCTACGGACCATGGAAGTCGCGGATGCTGGCGGAAAAGATTGAGACGGCGGAGAAGTTTGCCGCCGCCAAGGACGCAGGATTTCTATACTTTCAAGGCTACTTTTTTCGCAAGCCCGAGATTCTGGAGGCGCGGAAAATTCCCGCCAACCGTGCCGGATATCTTCGCCTGTCGCAGATTACTCAGCAGGCCATGCTCGATCCGCTGGAACTTGAAAAGATTATTAAAGGCGAAGCTTCGTTGTGTTACCGCTTGCTTCGCTACTTGAATTCCGACGCCTTCGGATTTGCCACCGAAATTCGTTCCGTACAGCAAGCGCTCGCGATGATGGGAGAGCGGGAAGTGCGGCGCTGGATCAGGCTAGTGACCACGCTGGCGCCTGAACAGCATCAATCCACCGACCTCGTGTTTTCGGCTTTGGTGCGAGCCCGCCTCTGTGAACTTCTGTCTCCGAAGCTTCCTGCCGGCGAAGCTGATTTATTCTTGCTGGGTTTGCTTTCCCGCATGGACGCGATTCTGGAAACGCCCATGGCAAGAATCCTGGAAAACGTTCCACTCGATCAAGAAATCAAGGCTGTCCTGCTGGGTGGCGTTGGCCGCTTGCGTCCGCTCTATCAGCTCATGATCACGCTCGAGGCAAAGGATATGCAGACGGCCAACGCGCTTGCCAAAGTCCTGTCACTCACCCCCAGCGACGTCTCTGCGATTCTGGCACAGGCTGAGTCTTGGGCGCGTGCTGTCACAGCTGATGAGGCACTTTCGGCAAAGCCGTAGGCCACTGTTACCTCTGTGCAAATAAACCGGAATTCGACTTGCGTTCCGAGTGCCGCGAGCGGTACCATCATTGTGATCTAAGTGGCCTTGTTCCAGCTGGCCCTCCGCGCCCATAAGCTCCAGGCGCCAAACGGACAATAGATTATTTTCAGATATCTCCAGCCGCATTGTTTTTCGCTCAAGTGCGCTCCGCGTACGCAAGCTGCTAATCAATAGCTCTGGAAATGGATACCGAGAAGGAAATTTTCTCGCTCCACAAAACGCAAACAAAAACGAGAAAAATATGAATGCAGGACCAGGAAATCCCTCCGGAGGCGGAGGAGGGAGAAACAGGCGAAGAAGAGGACGTCGTCCTCCCAACCGCGGCGGGCAGCCAGCCGGTCGCGATCGTCAGCAGCATGGTGGCATCTATAGCGCCCCCATGGACCACAGTTACCGTGCCAACCAGAATGGCGGTGGCGGCAACGGAAGGCCTCAACGTCCGCGACGCGCCGGTTTTGAAGTGTCCTATCCGCAAAGCGATCCGGAGCCGTTGCCGAACCGCGCAGACAGTCCTTCACGCATATTCGCGTTCGTTGACGATCTTTTCTTTCAGGCCAAGATCCAGGAGACTGGACGCAAACTTAACGTCAAAGTTGAATTTGTTAAAAACGAAAAGGATTTGATGGATCGAGTGAAGCAGAATGGCGAAGAACAGCCGTCGCTGATCATCTTCGATATGAACAACGCCAACGCCAAGCCTCTGGTATTAATCCCGAAGCTGAAGGCGAAGATGAAAAATGGGACTTCGATTATCGGATTTCTCTCCCACGTGCAGGGCGACTTGAAGCAGAAGGCCCACGAGGTAGGTTGCGACATGGTATTACCGCGCTCGGCATTTTCGCAGAATTTGCCGCAACTGTTGCGCCGGCATGGAGCTCCCGAAGAAGAACTCACCAACTGAGAAGTTGTTTATCCCGGCGGCCAGCTGAGGTTTCTTCCGCCAATCAGATGTACGTGCAGATGGAAGACTGACTGTCCCGCCTGAGCGCCGACGTTCAGAACCGTCCGATAACCATTTTCAATGCAGCGTTCGCGCGCGATCTGTGCTGCGGCGAGATGGCAACGCCCAATCAATTCCGCATCCTGGGGCGTGCCTTCGCGAAGCCCTCGAATGTGTTTTTTGGGGACCACCAAAACATGCGTGGGAGCCTGCGGATTCAGATCTTCAAAAGCGTAGGTGTACTCGTCTTCGTACACCTTCTTGCTGGGGATTTCTCCTGCGACGATTCGGCAAAATATGCAATCATTCATAGCGGTTTTAGAAACGCTTGGCAAATTTTCGATTCAGTCCAGCCGAACTAGAAAGCTTGTCCCTTCGAGGGGGATCGTTTCGCTGACTACTTTCTCAGCACGATTCCGGTCGTCGCCTTGCACCCGAACACGCACCCACCAATCGCCCACTGGACTGCTGAAACTGGATATCTTAGCTGTGTGATATCTGCGCGTGAGCTGGCTGGCCAGCGTTGTAGCGCCGTCCTCTTCTTTAAACGCGCCAATCTGCACGGCCCAGCGTCCTCCTTTCGCCGACGACGCCGGAGTCTGCAGCACCTCGAGCCGCACCATGGAGATGCCCGCCCTCCACACATCGGTTCTCTTGGCTGCCGCAAGCGATAAATCGAGGATGCGTCCCTTGATGAACGGTCCTCGATCGGTGATCCGGACGACGGCGGTGTTGCCAGTCTTTAAGTTTGTGACCCTCACAACCGAACCTAAAGGAAGCGTGCGGTGCGCGGCCGTCATGGCGTTCATGTCATAAATCTTGCCATCGGACGACCTGCGATTGTGATACGGCGCTCCGTACCAACTCGCAAGACCTGTTTCCACCGAGATGGGTTCAGTTTCGGAAGGAGTTCGATCCGGTACGCTGGCAGCCGAGTCGGTGGTTTTTTCCGGGAGTTCGTTCACAGTCCGCGGTTCTTGAGCTGGAGCGGCCGCTGATCTTCGCGGCGCGGTTTCGGCTATCGGCGGAGGAGGCGGAACCTCCAACCGCGCCTGCTTGTGTCCGCCGCAGGCCGTCAAAGTGAGTAGAAGAAGTGTGAAAAGACTCAGCGCGCTCGAAAAGCGCATTACTTGGGAGGAGTTGGATGCTTCTCCATGTAGTCGGCAAAAGTGGCAAGCTTCTGGGCTGCCACCCGCAACGCTTTTGTAGAATGCTGTCGCACAGCTGGGACCACCTCGTTGTTCAAATAGTGGATCAGGTCGGCAGCTTCCTTCTCGATAACTTCGGCGGCTTCGGCCACCGATTTGTTCACCCGCGACGATGCTTCTTCCACCTTGCGGTTGAAGTCGGTCATGACGATTACTCGAATCTGTGGA
This sequence comes from Acidobacteriaceae bacterium, assembly GCA_041166845.1. Lineage (GTDB taxonomy): Bacteria > Acidobacteriota > Terriglobia > Terriglobales > Acidobacteriaceae > JALYIM01. The sequence goes on along the minus strand of JBEEGK010000095.1, from coordinate 818 downwards.
CGATAAGGCCACGCAGTGCTTTAAAGATGGCAAGCTCAGTCATTATTTCGCGGGCTGGCGACCCGGTCAACTTGCAAAAGCTCACTCGACTTCGCTCGGGATAAGAGTATTGGCTTAGTGCCAGCGGGTCGTAAAGTTAGTTTGCACGGCGGTCTTTCCCCACGCGCTCGCCCAATCCACATTCGAATTCGTTACCGGGCCATCTAACGGCTCGGCGATGACCACGTAACTGTCCGGCGGAAGCCCGGTAATCAGATAAGTGCCATCAGGAAACGTGAGCGTGCCAATCGGGCTTTTGCGGATGAAACTGAAACTAGTTGGAAGTGTGGCATAGGGATCGGCACTTGTATTCGAATTCGCGAATACGTGCGCTCCAAAGACCGCGGTCCCAGCATTGCTAACCGTTCCCGAGATGGTGCCAGTTGCTACGTCTGGAGTCGGCTTCGGATTGAGAAACGATATGCCGGCTACATCGTCGTAGCTGAGCGTTGTCAACTGCGTGGGAGCAAATGGATACATAATGGCGCGGGTGATCGCCGAATGGTCCAGTCCAAAAAAATGTCCAATCTCATGGGTGGCAACGGTCTCCAAGTCCTGCGGTATTGTGGTTGGCGTGGTCGCGGGACACGGATTGCTTCCCGCAGGAACGCCGTCAGTGACAAAGCAGCCGGGCTGCCCAGAGATTCCGGGCGAGGGATTGAAAAAGATGTCAGCCTGAGTAATTTGTCCGTTTCCGTTGGATGAGGTGATAGTCAGAGCCAGCGTTCCATCCGTCTTACTGAAGTCAAGACTTGGGCCGGTACACACGAAACACACCA
>JBEEGK010000094.1:0-4721 GCA_041166845.1 Acidobacteriaceae bacterium | reverse complement strand
CATGTACCCTTCGTAGAGCACTGCGTTGGCAATCTTCTCCACCGTGGCGAAAGTGTCTCTCGCGCTATTTTGAATCGGCGATTGCGGAATTGGCGAGCTCACGCTTTGACCTCAGCCTCAGCTTCGGGAGCTTTATTTCGCTCTGTCTCTTGAGAGTTGCCCCGCGGAAGAATCTTCTCTACAAGTTTTTCCCAGGTGGGGATGCCGTGTTTCACCTTGTAATCATAGAGGCGCTCGAAGATGTCACGGCGAAGACATAGCCACGCGGTCTCAGGATAGTAGGCGTCAATGACGCCTTTCCACACCTCGACGGGAAGACGGAAATTCACTTCTCGGTCCCACGGAACCTGCGTGATTTGCATTGCGCCATCTGCCTCGGCGTAAAAAACAGTTCCGCTGAACATTACACATATTGCGATTTCACCCGATTCCAGGGCATGAAAATATTTTGTTGCAGCGACGTTGAAATCGAAACTGCACGGTAGCTCAACGTTAACGGTGGTGACACCCGTGAAACTGGGAACCGAAACACTGGTGTTCATCCATAGCATCGGACGGACAGTCCTGCCCCAACGCTCCGGTTCGCCAAAGAGATCGCGAAGTTTTGCCTGTTCAGTTGCGGCATAACGCCGTTTTGCAGGCTCAATCTGCACCTGGCAACGCAGAGTTAAGGTGTGTATCGCTTGTTCTAGCGGATGGTTGAAGATTTTCAGCTTGAGACCAAGCATGGGAACTGCGGCATAGGGAAGCGCTTCGCAACTCTCAACCTGGAATTTAAGGTCAGGCATTGACTGCCTCTTCTCTAGCATCGCCTTGGCTTCCGACACGCTGAGCCTTGAGCGTGGAGAAAAAGTTCTGTATTTGGGTCCAGACTTCAGTGCCGCCGGAAAGACCTTTCCAGTTTTTACGAATCATTCCGACAAGCCGGTAGCATTCGTCTATGGGTACCTTGAAGTATTCGGCTTCAGTTCCCACGCGGTTCACGAGCAGCGCTTCAACATCTGATTCCATGGTTTGCAGCGCGGGATTCTGGCGAACGATTTCATCCCACGACTCGAGGGTGAGCAAAGATTCCATCGCACCCGCAGGACTCGGATACAGCGCACGAACTTTGCCGGAAGCAGCCTCGCGATAGAAAAACGCGAGATTGATTGGCAGCATAAGCGCTTCCCATTGCAGGTCGGACATTTTGAAGGAGGAAAGCTGACGGACCTGGCGGGGGATGCGAAGATACCGCGCTCCCTCTTGTCCGCAGAAAACCATCGCACAAGCGTCGCAAACACAGAGGACCTGGCGCGTTTTCGGGTCGAGCAGATGAGGATGAGGTTCAGCCAGGCCCACACTGCAGAGTTCGCACTGTTCCGTGGCGACAGCGCGTCGGCGGGAGAGCCTCTTGAAGACGGCGAAAACGTCATTCTTCCCGGAGCTAGGTTCGCTATTGATAATGTCGCTCACTCTTTCTCCCCAGCTCCAAGATGTTTTCTAAGCCGGCGGCATGTCGGGCATTCGAGGATCTATTGGGCGGCGGGCATCTGCGTTCACGCCGGTGGCGTCTCTGGAGGTGCGCGTGTTTCCACGCCACCCAGGGGAGTTTCCGTATTTACTGACTTCCTCACCTTTAGGGGTACCGGGTGTGTGCGAGGAGACCTCCGAAGTGCTATCGCGATCGGACACTTTCATGTTTGCTCTCCTGATGTCCTTGCTATCCGAGTTATTTCAATACCACTAACTGAGACGCGCTATGTGCCGCAGGATCTTTGTCCTGCTCTTCCACTATTTCTAGGATGTCGGGAGCAGCCTCGTAGACCGCCTCTTCCATCGCATTTTTCATCGTCAGTGAAGACGAAGCACAACTTCCACACGTGCCCTGAAGTCGAACTTTTAATATGCCGTCAGTGATGCTGACCATTTCGACATCACCGCCGTGTGAATGTAAATAAGGGCGTACCTTATCGAGGGCACGAAGCACTCGGGTCTCCACCCCCTCAGGATGTAGTCCGTGCAGCAAGAACATGCTGGAGACCAGGTCGTCCTTGACTGCCTCAATCAGAGCGTCTTCACCCGCCGGGTTTTGACACACGATGTCCACCATGCGTTCGAGCCCGACGCCATGAAGGTCAATCACGGATTGAACAAGTTCGAGGGCGGCTGCATGGATCTCAGGATTTCCCGCGCTCTCGAGTTTCTTGACTAACTCTTCAACCTCTTCAATTCTCGCCTGAAACTCGTGTTCTTTATGCTTGTTCATTCACGACCTCGGCCCATGCTGCGGCGAATTTTCTTATTCGTGCCCAGTAACACCGAACATGGGAGAGTGGTGCGTTTCCAGCACCTTTCCGTCTCCAAGGTACATATGCACACCGCAGGGCAAGCAAGGATCGAAGCTGCGCACTGCGCGCATAATATCGATGCCCTTGAACTTGTCCGGACCGTTTTCTTCGAAGATGGGAGTATTTTGAACAGCATCTTCGTAAGGACCAGGCGTACCGTAGCTGTCCCGCGGATTCGCGTTCCACGGCGTCGGAGGATACGGGTGATAGTTGGCGATTTTGCCCTCACGAATTACAACGTGATGCGAGAGTACTCCACGCACCGCTTCGTGGAAGCCGCAGCCAATGGCCTCTTCCGGAACTCTGAATTCCGACCAGGTCTTGGTGCGTCCAGCGTTGACCTCCGCGAGCGCCTTTTCCACGAAATGGAGAGCGGTAGCGGCGGCATATGCCTGGAAGTAAGTACGAGCACGATCGCGCTCAATGCAATTGCTCCACTTGGGTATCTTCCATTCGAACTGCGTTTCAGGGGATAGTCCGGTCTTGGGAAGATTGATCTGAACACTGTGTCCCGTAGCTTTGACGTATCCGATGTCAACCAGCCCCGAAAGTGCGGTTGACCAGAGGCGAGCAATCGGACCGCCACCGGTATCAATCGCGAGATGGTCGCCGGTGCGCTTATCGAACCAACGCGGAGACATCACCCAAGTGTAGTTGCCATGGAAGTCCCGTTTTTGCGGACGCGGAATAGTTGTTTGGTTCCATGGATGGCGCTTGTCCACCGGATTACCCAGCGGATCGCGGGATACAAAGGTCTCGCTGTTTTGCCAATCGTCGTAGAACGAACTACCGAGCAGGATGCGGATGTTCAGATTAATGTCCACCAGATTGTTGGTGACTAGTTTTCCGTCCACAACAATTCCGGGGGTTACGAACATCTTTTTGCCCCATTCATTCATGTTGCGATACTTGTAATCGCAATGGTCGGGATCGTTGTAGGAGCCCCAGCAACCGAGCAAGATTCGTCGCTGTCCAACTTTTTCGTATCCTGGCAGAGCCTCGTAGAAAAAGTCGAAGAGATCGTCATGTAGAGGGACGACCTTCTTCATAAATTCGACATACTTCATGAGACGAACAATATAGTCAGTAAAAAGTTGGATCGTAGCTACCGTACCCACTCCGCCGGGATACAGAGTGGAAGGATGAACGTGGCGGCCTTCCATTAAGCAGAACATCTCTCGCATCAGGCGGCTCATGGCGAGAGTTTCACGATAAAACTGGCCCGTAAACGGATTGAGCGCGGTCATGATGTTGGCGATGGTTTTGTAACCATGCTTATCAGCGTGCGGACAGTTGGTGCGCTGGGCTTTGTCCCACACTCCGGGATTGGTTTCCTTGACCATCTGCTCGCAGAAATCGACGCCGACAAGATTGTCCTGAAAAATGTTGTGGTCGAACATATATTCCGCGGCTTCGCCCAAATTGACAATCCATTCAGCGATGGCAGGTGGTCTGACGCCGAAGGCCATGTTCTGTGCGTAAACAGCGCAGGTGGCGTGATTGTCACCGCAGATGCCACAGATGCGGCTGGTAATGAAGTGGGCATCGCGCGGATCTTTCCCCTTCATAAAAATGCTGTATCCACGAAAAATGGAAGAGGTACTGTGACACTCGGCGACCTCGCGATTGGCAAAGTCAATTTTGGTGAAAATTCCCAGGCTTCCGACGATACGGGTAATCGGGTCCCAGTTCATTTCGACGAGGTTCCGCTTTTTAGTCGGAGTTTGCGGCATAGTCTCTGTAATGGTCCCCATGTGCTTACATCCTTTCCGTCGGTGAGATTCTGGGCTTGTATCCCGTCGTTAGTTGAGGCCCACGATGGCGCCACTTGGGCTCTTTATTGAGGGTGTTATTGGTGATGCTGCGGAGGGCGCGGGTCAGGGCGCCATACCCCCCAATTACTTTGCTGGAGAGTTTGGCACCGGGCGGCTCATCCATGAACGGCATAAACTTATCGGGGAAACCAGGCATCGTGCATCCGATGCAGATACCTCCGACGTTAGGACATCCGCCTATACCCCGCATCCAGCCGCGCTTAGTGACGTTGCAATTAACAACTGGTCCCCAGCAGCCAAGTTTTACGAGGCATTTTGAAGAGCCGTATTCACTGGCGAAATCTCCCTGTTCGTAATAGCTGCCTCGATCGCAGCCTTCGTGGACCGTCTTACCAAAAAGCCACGTGGGACGCAATTGATCGTCCAGAGGAATAATCGGCGCGAGACCTGCCACTTGATAGAGGAGGTACAGAACAGTCTCCATAAAGTTGTCGGGCTGCACCGGACAACCAGGGACGTTGACAATCGGAAGTCCAGCTTTAGAGCGCCAGTCCCAACCGAGATAATCCGCCAGCCCCATGCATCCAGTGGGATTGCCGGCCATGGCGTGAATGCC
>JBEEGK010000093.1:0-9061 GCA_041166845.1 Acidobacteriaceae bacterium | reverse complement strand
AGGCCGGTTCTGGCGGATGTCGCCAGTAGGATTACTCGCCGCAGGTGCCTGAGCATCAGGAGAAGGTTTTTTCAACAGTATGCCCGCAACGAATGCGGCCACAGCACCCAGCAGCCACTCCATCCTCCATAACTGGATCGCCTGAAAATCGGCAAAATTACGGGCGCTATAAATTACTCCGACCAGAAGAGTCGCAAGCACGCAGCCAACGCCCGCAAAGAAGCTGATCAACGCGGGCAACGGCAGTCCTATCTTTCGCTGAATGTTTTGAAATTCCAAAGCCCGGAATAATTCCAGGTGACGAGTCAGGACAGCCACCGGGGACGGATTGCTGCGCGCCCTTGAGGCTCCGCAGGCGTGGCAAAAGAAAGAGCTGGCTAAAAACTCGGTGTCACAGTCAGCGCACTTTCCGGCAGTAAGTGAAGCAAGAGCGGGAGAGGTCCAGAAAAGCGACCGAGAGGTTCGAACTGCTTGAGACATGAAGGCGAGACCCTTTGGGACTTGAGTACGCAAACACATAGCCAAAACCTCGGGCGAGCAAACCATTGCAAGCAATGTGTCAGCGGTGCGAACATGCTTTCCGCAAACTTAGCAATCAGCAAGAATTACCCTCAAGGCGGCAAAGATTATCTAGGATGGAGTATTTAGTATGCCCGCACACGGAACATTTATGTTGAGGTGGTCGTATGATCTTCCGTGCACTGGATTCCAGCAAAGCAATCGAAATTTGAGTGAACTAGGCCTGAGAGAAAAGTAACGAGGAGAATCGCGATGTATTGCAATTATTGCGGCAAAATCATCCAGGATGATGCTAATGTTTGCGCCTACTGCGGCACCCGCGTGACGGGCGTGAGCGATCGCCGACGACTCATCCGTCCGCGCATCGGACGCAAGATAGCAGGAGTGTGCGCCGGGTTCGCCGAATATTTCGATCTGGACGTAACCCTAGTCCGACTCGTCTGGCTGGCGGTCGCAGTTATGACCGGAGTCGGGGCGATTGCCTATCCCATCGCGTGGATCGTTATGCCGGAGGAACCTCTGCTTCTTTCGGCGCCGGCAGGGGAGCGCGCAGTTTCGGTCTAAAGGAAATCGCGGACAGCCGAGACCTCTCGGAGGTCCGCACTCCCGCTTTTCCGGCGTTCGTGTTTAAATCACTGAGATGATTCGCATCCAAAGCGGCGATGCCGATATTCACTACGAATCACTCGGCACCGGTGCTCCTGTCGTTTTGCTGCATCCTTTTCCGGTTCACCACGAATTTTGGCTGCCTGTCATCCCACCGCTAACCACCAAATATCGCCTCATCTTGCCCGATCTTCGCGGTCACGGGCAGTCGGGCGTGGGCGAAGGTGCGGCCACCATGAATCGTCATGCGGACGATCTGGCACGCGTCCTGGATCACGCCGCAATTGATCGTGCGGCCTTTGTGGGAGTATCAATCGGCGGCTACGTCCTCTTCGAATTCTGGCGACGCTTTCGAGGAAGGATTGCGGCACTGGCCCTTTGCAACACCAAAGCTCAGCCCGATGCTGCCGAGGCTCGGGCTGCAAGGTTGCAGGCAGCAGCCGAGGTTCTAGAGCGTGGGACTGAGCCGTTTTTCGAGAGCATGGTTCCGAAACTCATGGGAAAGACTACCCGCGAAAATCGCCCTGACCTGGTTGAGGGTGCTCTGAAAATGATGCGAAAAATGAGCGCGGAAGACGTTTCCGCAGTTCAGAGAGGCATGGCTGACCGTCCCGATTCTGTTTCGACTCTGCGTACAATAAACGTCCCAACTCTGATCGTGACCGGTGACGAAGACGGATTCGCCGGCCCGGCGGAAGCAGCACTGATGCATAACCATATTCTTGGCAGTGAATTAAAAGTGATTGCGCGAGCCGGCCACTACTCCCCTTGGGAGAACCCCATCGAGGTTGGCAGGATATTGAAGCAATTTGTGGATGTTGTCCACGGAGCATAATCCTACATTTACAAGATAATGAAGAATGAAAACACAGTGATCGTTCGTCCGGCGCGTAACATTGCAGGAGCGCTCCGCCTCCCGGGAGATAAATCAATCTCGCATCGTTATGCCATGCTCGCGGGCATCGCGGAAAAAGACACAAAGCTGGAAAACTTTTCTACGGGTGCCGATTGCGCAAGCACCTTGAAGGGCATGGCGGCGCTCGGAGTCGAATCGGAAAGCAAAGAAGGCAAGATGGTCTTTCACGGCCTGGGAACTGAGTTTAGAGCGCCCACTCATGCTCTAGTTTTTGGAAACTCCGGTTCGACCATGCGCATGTTGAGCGGGATTCTTGCGGGCCAGAATTTTACGAGTGAGCTAATTGGAGATGAATCGCTTTCTCGCCGGCCCATGGCCAGAATTGTCGAGCCACTTGAGAAAATGGGGGCCCGAATTTCGTTCGCCCAAGGTGCTCGTCCACCCTTGCAGATCACCGGTGGACGTTTGAAAGCGATTGAGTATCGAGTGCCCGTTCCCAGCGCGCAGGTGAAGACCTGCTTGCTTTTTGCCGGACTTTACGCCGAGGGTGAAACCCAAGTTGGAGAAGCCTTCCGCACCCGCGACCACGGAGAAGCTGCTCTGCGCGCTTTCGGCGCCGAGGTAAATCTTGACGGTAAAAAAGTCACTATCGCGGGTGGACAGACCCTGCATGGCATCGAGGCCGTCGTTCCCGGAGACCTCTCCAGCGCGGCTTTCTTTTTGTGCGCAGCGGCGCTGTTTCCAGAATCACAAATCTCCATTGACTGGTTGCTGATGAATCCCTCGCGCGCCCGGCTTCTCGACATCCTTATTTCCTTGGGAGTCAGAATTAGCGTTGCTCAACTGGAAGAAAAAAACGGAGAGCTCGTGGGAAGTGTGCAAGTCGAAGGCGGCAAGCTCAAAGGAGTGATGATTACTGGAGGAGATACTGCGGCGCTGATTGACGAGATTCCAGTCTTGGCCGCAATCGCTCCTTACACGGAAGAGGGAATTGAGGTGCGGGACGCCTCCGAGCTGCGCGTAAAAGAATCAGACCGCATCGCCTCTATCGCCACAAATTTGCGAGCCATGGGCGCTGAAGTGGAAGAGCGCCAGGACGGCCTAAAAATTCCGGGCCGTCAACGGTTGCACGGAGCTGAGCTCGATTCCTTCGGCGACCACCGCATTGCCATGGCATTCGCCGTGGCCGCGCTGCGGGCCGAAGGTGAGACCTCCATTCGCGGCGCCGATGCCGCACTCATTTCTTATCCGGAGTTCTTTGAAACGCTCGAAGCGTTACTTCAGCGATGACTTAAAGCTTGGGCTCATTATTTGGCAGTTTCAATCTTCTCGCCTGACTTCGTCGCATCCGGCTTGGAACTTTCATTCTCCTGCTTGAGTCGCTCGATATCCTGGTTCGTATAGACACGCGGGGTGCTTCTCTCCGCAGACGGCCTTCGACCCATCAGCGTCGCAACTCCCACAAAGTCTTGGGATCGCGCAATTCCAAGATCAAAGGAGCGCGGCTTCCCCGAAGCGCGCGGACTCTCCATACCCGCCACCTCATCACTGCTCGGCTCTGCCGTTTCCGCACGCGGAGCCAAAGAACCATAAAAAGTCATCGGCTGCGAAGAACTCTCATTCACGATCGAGGCAGTCGAGTTCGTCGCTCCCGCGATATTCCCGGCAGTTGCATTGCTGGCGCCCACTACGGTGGTCGGATTGTAGAGTGACACCGTTGGTGTGGTGATGAGTCGCGGCCCCGAGCGTCCATAAGCGGCTATGTCATTTCCCGCGAGTGAGTCCGTATTTCCCAAGTCGGCCTGACCCATGTCGGTTTGTGCGATCGCGATTCCAGCCGAAACAAATAGTGTGAAAACAATTGCGAGTGTGCGCATGGTTCCTCCCAAACATCTCAGCAAGTAAGATTCCATTCTTACCAAAGGGGATGCAAGCCCCATCTCGCCTTCGTGCTACATTTCTTTCAGCGGCAGCCATGGAACAGCGCCTCATCCTCATTAATCTGTTGATCAAGTTGGGCGTAGCAGCGGCCGTGTCTAGCGCGCTGGTGCGCTCGCTCGAATTCAAGTCTCTTCTTTTTCGAGAAAAGCGTTCGCTCAAGCAAAGAATTTATCTGATTTTGTGGATCTGCATTCCGATGGCTTTGGGCGTTTGGATCCGCTTCGACGCCAAAAGTTTTTTCGCCGGTGATCTATCGTTCGAAACCACTATCCTCCTGGGCGTGGTCGCGGGACGTCTGAACGGCATGGTGGGCGGAGCTTTTCTGGCCTTGCCGGCTGTGCTGCATGGCGAGTGGGCCACCCTGCCCTTCAACCTGTTATGCGGATTCGTCGCGGGACAACTCCGCTGCCTCGCTCCCGACCGCGAAGATATCTGGTCGTTCTCACCCTTCGTTGACCTCAGCATCTATCGCTGGATACGCCGTAACCTACCCCGTCCGCGATTGTTTGACTGGCAGATCATGTTCTTTGTAGCCATCGTAGCTCTGCGCTTCATTCAGACTGAACTTTCCAGCTTTATCCCCCACTCAACCTTTAGTGTTGAAAGCCCGAATCTCTGGGTGCAATCCGCAATTTATGCAACTTCCATCATGGTGATCGGTACCGAGCTGAAAATATGGAACAGCGTTCGCATTCAGATCAAATTAGAAGAGCAAGAGCGGCTGCTACTACAGGCGAGAATGGAAGCCTTACAAAATCAGATCAATCCGCACTTCTTATTTAACACCCTGAATTCCATTTCTTCTCTGGTGCGCTTCGATCCTGATACCGCAAGAGAATTGATCATCAAGCTGGCCACAATTTTGCGGCGTCTGCTTAGCAGCAGTGAAGCCTTCGTCTCGCTACAAGAAGAACTGGGATTCATTGACAACTATCTGGATATCGAAGTGGTTCGGTTTGGTCCCGACAAACTTCGCGTGGTAAAGGAACTCGATCCTCCGTCGCTTGACGTGCTCGTTCCCAGCATGCTTCTGCAACCACTGGTCGAAAACTCTATCAAGCACGGACTGTCATCAAAGATTGAGGGCGGCAGCATTTACATCAGAAGCCGGCTCACCGATTCTCACTTGATCATCGAAGTCGAAGATGACGGAATAGGAATGGAAATTCCTCCAGAGCTTGCGGACAATCCATCTGGCCTTCCTGGAGCCGGCATTGGCATGGCAAACGTCGCCGAGCGATTAAAAGTGCTATACAGCGACACGGCGCGCATCACGGTCGAGGGCCGGGCAGGAAAGGGAACGCTGGTGAGATTGCGGCTGCCCATACTCTCGAGCGAAACCACAATGCCTGCGGCTCTTTACGAAGACCGCTCCATCACTCGGCGATAAAATTCTTCGTACTGGGGAATAATTTTAGTGGTGCAGAATCTTGCCTGCGCGACCGCGCGGCAAGCCTTTGCCATCGTGCGAAGTGCGTTTTCGTCGCTCAACAAATCAATTGCGTATCCAGCCATCGCAGAAATATCGCCAACTTCAGCAAGGTAGCCGCTTTTGCCATGCTCTATTACTTCGGGGACGCCTCCAACTCTGGTCGCGATAGGTACGACCTCGCATGCCATTGCCTCGAGTGCTGCGAGCCCGAACGATTCCAGTTCACTGGGCATAAGCATGACATCAGCCACCGCCAACTTTTCGTGTACCTCATCCTGTTTTCCTAAAAACAATACGCTGTTGTGCATTCCTTTCGATACCGCCAGGCGCTCCGCTTGCGAACGGTCAGGACCATCGCCAATCATCAAGAGCTTCGCGGGAATCTTTTTCTGTACCCGGTCGAAAATCTCGATGACGTCCATCAGCCGCTTAACCGGCCTGAAGTTCGACAGATGCACAAGGATGCGCTCATCTTTACTGGCATACTCTGCCCTTCTTTTCTCCGTTCCAGCGTCACGCACATAAACATCGCAATTTACGAAGTTGTAAATCACCTCAATGGGATTTTGGACCGCGAACTCGCGCACTGTCCGCTCGCGAAGGTATTCCGAGATTGCGGTGACGCCGTCACTCTGTTCTATCGAATAACGCGTGATGGGAAGGTAGGAACGGTCTTGCCCCACTAACGTGATATCTGTCCCATGCAAGGTGGTAACGAAGGGAAGTTTCTTGTGCTTTGGTCCTGCGGCTAGCATCTGGCGCGCCAGCATCGCGCTCACTGAATGTGGGATCGCGTAGTGAACATGCAGCAGATCAAGATCGTAGATCTCCGCGACCTCTGCCATGCGCGTTGCGAGTGCTAAGTCGTACGGCGGATAGTCAAACAACGGATAACGGGAAACTTCGACCTCATGGTAATGAATGTTGGCGTGAGGTCCGGTGAGCCGTATGGGCTGCGCGTAAGAAATGAAATGGATGTCGTGTCCGCGCTGCGCCAACTCAAGACCTAGCTCGGTGGCCACGACGCCACTGCCGCCGTAGGTGGGATAACACGTGATGCCAATCTTCAACGAAGATCACCTTTGCGAGAAAAAGCCACAGTCTTCCCATTCGATGGCGAGACCAGTGTGCGGATTCAGATTTTCAGTCTAACGGGAACAGAGGAAAGATGGATGAGTCACAATATGTGATCTAGGCTTTATCTTCGGCAGATTTGGAATTGGCTGATGTGGACTCACTGTTCCCCGAAGCCGTAGCAGCTTCGGCGGCTTCTGCCCCGGTGGGATTGCTGTCGGCAGCTTCCGTATCTAGAGTCTCGATGAACTGCTGCAACTTTTGTTGGATGGTGTCGTCGAGAGAAATGAACTCGATGCCCATTCCCATGTGCGGATCGCAGGTCCGAACTATGCCCGAAGCGCGTATTTTTTCATCATTCATCCAGAACATGACCTGCACAGCGGTACCGATCGCCAGCGGCATCATGGTTTCCACATAACAACCTCGCCCGCCGATGTCGGTGGCATTGGTTTGCATGCGTGCACGCGATTCGTCTTCGAAGCCGATCTCCACCGGGAAAAAGATTTTGTGGCGGACAAATTTCCGATTGTCGCGACCCTTCGATTCCGAGGTTGGCTCGACAACTATTTTCTCGGCCGGAGGATCTGGCCATGGAATCTGCTGTCCTTCTAACAACTCGATGCCGGCTTCCGTCTTGCGGACCGGTCCCGCGTCCACCACCCAGACGATGCGGCAGCGCGCCTTTTTTTGCCCGCTCTGTACACCAATAACGTCGCCGGGCTGAAGGGGATGCGCGACCCCGGAGAGTTGGGCGGTGTTGCCTTTTATCTTCCCGGCAGTGGCGTTCTGGAAAAATGCATGGCCTTCGGAATCCATACCCCACAAGCGGACTGCGAACTCAAACCCGTTTTCGGAATTGGCGCTGTTGTTCATACTTGAATAAGGATACGAAAGCGACGCACACCTCTCACTTAATCTTACTCGCCGGATATTGCGTCGTCGTCAGGGATTTCGGCGCGTCAGCATGCCGAAAGACCGTGTACGCACGGTGTATTCACCCCAGATCGCGGTAGCTAACCAGTTCAATCTCGTGCTGCCGAAGCAATTCCCGAGCCCGTGCAGACCGCAGCAACTCCAGTTCTTGCACACGAGATTCCCGCAACCGCGTTTTCACAGCCTGCAAGTCGGCGTCATTGTATCCCGGATGACAGACAAGCTCCCACGTCCCTTGCGGCATATTTTCCAGCAGGGAAGTGAACACTGATTCGTTTAAAGTTCCGGTCGCCGCGATTCCGATCGTGCCATCGGGCGTCAGCATTCCGGCGGCATCTACGGCGCGGCGAAATCCATGCGCCAGATTCCCGATTAGCTTCACCTGACTGTAGCGTTTCCACAAACGAAAGTCTTTTGTGGCAGCAGACAAACGAATAACTTCAAAAGGATTGCGTATACCGCGAACGCCACAGGCCACGGCTGCACGCAGTAGCGGCTTTAGAACTTGCGGAAACACGTGCGTGTGCTTGTGAGTATCAACGTGAGAGACGGGGATTCCACACGCTTGTAGTTTGCGAATCTGCGCCGTCGCCTCAGCCTCTATCTCGGCGCCGGAAAACGTACCGCGCACAGCCAGAAGAGCGAAGCGGCTGAGCTTATCGCGAAACTGCGAAGGTTTTTGAGGATCAACGAGGCTGGAAATGCGGGAGGCATCGAGCAGGGGCTGACCATCCAGCAACACAACGTGGCAACCATTAACTAAAGTTGGATTTGATTGTGCGTGATTGATCGCGTCAGACAACGCTGGCCCATTGGCCATCAAAGTCGCCGAAGTCACAATGCCGGACGCATGTGCTTCTACGATTGCCCGGTTAACCCCAGCCGTCAGTCCAAAATCATCCGCATTAACGATCAAGCGTCGCACGCGCCCAGTCTAGCAGGACGCTGATTTCAAAAAAGAAGTCCGACTATGCACTTTTCACACTTGCAGCAAACGAATGGCAAATGCGGTTGTGCCAAAGCGCAGAGATATTGGTGCGACAAATGTCGCCTCTCATTATGAGTGCAATCGCCTGTTCACAACCGTGATCCCGACCGACAACCTACGAAGGCAGAAGTTCAGTAATTCGTGACAATCCAGAATTCTGGGAGGATAATTCTCGCGTCCGAAAGGAGGCTGTATGAGACAAACGTCTATCTTGTTATGCGGAGTGATGGTTTTATGTCTCTGTTTCGTTTTCATCCCGCCGCCCGAGATAGCAGCTTCGCATTCCGCTGCCCCGCACGCCGCCAAAGCTGCGGATATCGAGACGAATGCAGGGAAGTCAGTGTCAACTTTTGTGTTGCGAGACCCGGACCTCACTGCCAGCAATTTCGCTACGATGATCGCACCCGACACTAGCTGCACCAATTGCCTGATTAGACTCTGCCTCGTTAGGAGCGCCACCAATTAACGGGATATTGTCTTGAAGGTGCACGAGGCGGGATTTGTCACACGGCCTACAACCCCAGCCACTGTCCGCCGGGGGCAAAGCCGAAAAGGCGAGTCTTGTCGCAACAATGTGGTTCTTCAGGTAGGTTCGGAGTGGATGCCATGACATCCTGCGCGTAGAGCGTACAACTCTCGCAAGGGTTTTCGTTCTTGCTCCGGGCATGGAGCATGGCAGTCGATTCTGCCGCCGTTAGCTCTGGAGGCG
>JBEEGK010000092.1:0-8607 GCA_041166845.1 Acidobacteriaceae bacterium | reverse complement strand
CCACCGCAGTGACTCCACCATCTTATAGCGCAAGCCACTCAAAACAAGAAACCGTCCGATGAGCGTGAATTCCGAACACTGGAATTCTGAATACCCGGTTGCCAAGTGCGAAAATGCCTCTCTTCGCGCTCGAAGGAGTAGGACTGCCTAAAATTAAGCGGATGGAGCCTTAGTCTTTAGTCGTGGGAAAGCGGTAATGCGCAACTTGGCTGCGGCATAAGGAATTAGTGTCACCGTCTCTTCTGGCTCATTGGTGTTAACGGGGCTTTGCGGGACAGGATCAGCAACTCCATCTTCTGCTCGCCACTCCGGCAGCTTTCGCGCTTTCACACGAAGCTTCACTGGCGTGCTCTTTGCGCTAAACGGATGGTCACTCATGTCCCCCTCAGTCGCAGCGATGCCTTGCGATGGCAACGTTGAATCCAGCGCCAGCGCATAGTTCCACTGAGTGGTCGGATACACCTGCCAATCGGCAGTCATGCCGCGATCACGCAGCTTCAGCCAATCTTCTCCGATGCCATAAGAGAACACCAGCGGTCCGCGTTCCACCGAGACCGAGTCATGAAACCAGCGTGACACGCGTGGCTCCATCGGAAACTCGATCTCTACACGATCGCCAGTTTTCCATGTGCGCTCAATTCGCGCGAAAGTACTGGGCGCAGGGGTCTCTTCGGAACGTCCGTTAACCTTGATGCTCGTCCCCGCAGCCCACGCGGGAATTCGCAGCTGGAGCGGAAACGCCAGAGGTAACGCCGGATTGATTTTCAAGCTGACGGCACCACGGAAGGGATAGCCCGTGTCTTGCACCAAGCGCACTTGGGTATTACGAACGACAGTGTGCACTTCGCAGGGCGCGTACGCCGCCGCCACCAAACCGTCGTCTTGTGACAGCATAAATAAACTTGCAGCGAACTTTGGCCATCCTTGGTGGCCGTTCGCCGTGCAGCATCCGAAGTTGGGTTCCAGTCCAAACAGATTCGACTCGGGGCCATCGGTCATCCAAGGCTTGTGGTGCACACTGCATTCCACCTGATTTGGTTGTTGATTGTACTGATGTGCCCACATGTCATCTGTCATTGTTCCTGGCAGCGCATTGAAAGCCAGTCGCTCGAGCCGATCGCCAAGTGCGGGATCGCCAAGGATGGCGAGAGACTGTTCTAGCGAGAACATGTACTCGACCACAGTGCAGAACTCCGAGCCCTGTGACGGATTAAGACCGGCCAAGTGTTCGTCGCAAGAGAACATCCCATTCGGCAACCCATGATATTTCTCGAGTTCCCCGATCATCTGCATCACGGCCTTCCGGTCGCTTGCGGAGCCGGACACTAAAGACCAGACGGGTCCGCACTTGACGGCCTGCCCGTTGTTTACGCCGTGCGTCGCCAGGGCGAGGTCCTTCAGCCCATCTCCTTCTTCCAGTTTGATGTACTTGGCGGTAATCGGCTCTTTGTATTGAAAATTCGCGTACTGCGTCTGCCAATCGAAACCCTGATCATGCAGCATCCGCACTAGATCCACCAGCTTCGCGTCGCCTGTTCGGTTGTAGAGCCAGATAACGCTTAGCGCTTCGTCCTGCCATCGAAACTTTCCCCAGTCGCGCAATTGTCGCTTAGGGAGTTCACCGAGTTGATATTCGAAGTAGCGCCGCATCACTTCGACCACTCGCGGATCACCCGTCGCCTCGTGGTATTGGGTGAGCACTTTAAGCATCACCATGCGCGGCCACCAGTCATCGTTGGAGCGCGGCCCGATCATTCCGTTCGCGGCCTGATTGTTCAACGTCCAATCAATGTAGTGCTGCGCCTTTGCCTTTAGTCGCGCGTCGTCAAGAAGATATGCGAGTGGCACAAGTCCGTCGAGGAAATAGGGTCCACGTTCCCAGGATTCGCCTGTGCCCCCTAACCATCCGCTGTTGGGACCGACATCGGCCCAAGTCTCGTCCAGATGTCCTCCCAGTGCGTTGGCTTGAAGTTGCAGTTGGGAACGCAACCATCCAGTCGGACTCACCGCGCCGAGTGGCAGGGGATAAAACGCGCTTTGCGCAAGAGGTGCGCGATTCTTTATTGCGGCCCGCGAAAGAGATGCCGAAGATGAGGCTGTCGCATTAGTGAAAGCAAACAGTCGGTCGGCTGGCAGAAACGAAACAATACCGGTAACGCCCAGTTGCTTTAGGAACCGACGTCGACTGGAATAAACTCGCGAGTTAGCCAAGGCGAAGCTCCTCTTATAGAAAATCGAGAAAGGATAATCAGCCCACAGGGCCGCGCCACATCCTAAGCCAAATACTGCGAACGGCGCATAGTCCATCTGTCCTATATCAGAGCGATGGAATTCGCGGGCATGAATTATTCGTCAACCTCGATGATTCCACGCTGGATAGCTGTCGTCGCGGCTTCAGTGCGGTCGGAAACTTCAAGCTTTTCGATGACGCTATTCACATGATTGCGCACCGTGTTGCTGCTGATTTCCAGTGCGCGCCCAATCTGTTTATTGGTCAAGCCCTTGGCAAGCATCTTGAGTATTTCGAGCTCACGCGTCGTGAGGTCCGACCGCATCATGCGTTCGGTGAGGCGCGATGCAATATGACGAGGGATGTACCGGTTACCCGCGGAGACAGCCCTGATCGCGTCCACCATCTCGACTTGCGACGTGTTTTTTAGTAGATAGCCTTCCGCTCCCGCGTGCACAGCCCGATAAATATCTTCGTCCGTTTCAAAGCTCGTGAGCACAATGACGCGGGTCCGCAGACCCAATTTCTTTATTGCATGGAGCGTTTCAATCCCATTCATTCCCGGCATGCGCAGATCAAGAAGTAATAGGTCAATGGAGTGCGCTTTCAGCGCCTCTATCGCTTCCTGACCGGTAGCGACTGCGCCGATCACATGGAATCCCGACTGGGTGCCTAGCATATTAGTAAGTCCGGTGCGAACAACGGGGTGGTCATCCACGATAAGAATTTTGATGCTGTCCCCTGGGTTCTTGAGCATTTGTCTGGTGCTCCGTAAGATTCTTCCAAAAAAAGTGTGGCCACGAGAGAACAGTGACGTGCGGCGGAAGGCACGCGGTGATCTCAACGAGCGTACCGTCACCAGGAGCGCTCACGACCTGCAAAGTTGCAAAGATGCCGGCGGCGCGTCTTCGCATGCCTTGGATACCGAAGCCACGCAAATCTTCCTCCTGCCGAAATCCGACGCCGTTGTCAGTGACCAAAAGTCTTACGCGGTTCTTCTGGTAATCGAGCGAGACCGAGATGGCAGTCGGATGCGCATGGCGTACAGAATTCGCGATAGCCTCCTGTCCAATCCGGTAGAGCGTGTCGGTGATGCGAAGGGGCATGGCTCGCACATCGCCGAAGCACGACGTCACAACTTGCACCGTACCTCCCTCCACCATGCGAAGTGCGCAACGTTTGAGCGCCGTCAGTAACTCTCCGGACTGAAGCGATGGGGGGCGCAATGTTGCGATACTGCGGCGTGCCTCTTCATGGCTGTGGCGAGCCAGGTCGCTAGCTAAATCCAGCTGCCGGTGAACGACCGGAAGGTTCCCAGGGACGCCGTTCCGAATGGCTTCAAGCTGAAAACCTATGCCGGCAAAGCTCTGCGCCAGGGTGTCATGCATTTCATGGGCGAGCCTCTCACGCTCGTCAGCTACAGCGCGAAGCCTCCAATGCTCAACGCGGCTGTAGAGAAAGTTAATCACTAAGGCCAATATCAGAATGCCAATCACTACCGCGATCAGGTGTCTGGCATTCCACCAGGGGGGGCCGGCGAGAACCTTCATGTCGTCGACGGAGCGCAACAGGAGCACAAATGGCGTGAGATTCTGCGTATAGCGAGAGTCAACGACGCAAATGCCGCGCAACCGGAGCTGACTATTCAGCTTTACCTCGTTGAAAAAAAAGTCACCACGCCCGCGGTTGACGATGGCCCGAAACGCCTCCGGTCCGGCGTCGAAGTCAAGCACAAGGGTGTTATCGGGGCCGTAATGTTTTCCTCGCAAATGGCCCTCAAGTTCGATAAAGTTTGCGTCGAACGCGCCCGTTGCGGCTTGCGATGCAGTAACCGATAGGGCTGGCATGGGAGAACGTGCCCACAAGAGTCGCACAGTAGCATCCTCGAGCGTCGAGCTGAAATCGCCGGGGTGTACTCGGCCATAAACTTCCACTTCGTCTCCGATTTTTAGCGGAGGCTGCGCTGCATCAGGAACCGAAACGCCGCCAGTGGTGTCCTGCACAATCAGCGTTGGCGACGTGAGAATGACCACGCCTCGCACGGTTGCGAACTGAGTATTTGAAAACGGAAATAGCCGAAGACTGCCAATGGGCTGGAAACTTGTGCTGGAACCGGGTGTTCGCTGCCGCTCATTTCCGGTTGCAGGTTCCGAGCCAAGAAATGCTGGCTTCTGGATAGATGGCTGTACGCTAACAGGTTCCTTCTGGGAAAGCGTTTCAAGCATTGCCACGAGATCCTTGCGCGCTGCCGCACGAACCACAACGTTTTTCCAAACTCCGCCGGACGAGTACGAGCGCAAACCCACGCGCCCTGACTTGATGCAGTCTTTCTCCTTCACTGCGATAGATGTGACGCTTCCCTGCGAGGGCACAGTGGCCTTCACCACAATTTGGCAATCGTATGCCAACAGCTTCAGGTGGTACCACTGGAATGCATTGATCCCACCTTGAGCGAGATCGAGCTTCTTGGCTTCTTCAAGCCACTCGTGGTCGGCGCGGCCTAGCACAAGGGAATTGTCGAGACTGCGCAATCCTGCATAGTATCCCCTGTAGGAATCAACGCCTTCTTCCTCGTCGCTCGAGCGAAGAATTAACCCAGCATCACCCTCGGGTCCCAGCAGCATGACATCCGCTTCGATCGAGTAGTTGCGCCAATACCCCGAGCCGGCGAGCAGCTTAGCACCGCGTTCATCAGAGTCGTTGCGGATTGCGCCAGTTATCAGGTCCCAGGTTCCACCTAGGGCAGTCCACTCATCCGCTTTACCGTTCGCAAAAGAGTCGTGGTAGGGCAGTCCGCGCGTCGGGTGATGGAAGTACAACCCCAGAGCGAAGACCGCTAGGGGCAAAATTCCCACAGCCGCCAGCGTGAGCCTCCGAAAATAGGGCTGCTTCCGAGCGATCATTGGAGAGCCATACTTCCTTTCCATGAGCCAGGTTTCCACTCCATTGAAGTCAGTCGGCGAATCTCAGGCGTGTCTATATTCTGGCGGGTGGCGAGAGCGGGTTGGAGTTTGATAGAGGCAGGCATCGGATGTCCGTGGCGCTCGGCACCAATAAGGTCCACCGCGAGCTCGCCCATCGCCCTCGTATCTTGCATGATGGCTGAATCAAAGTTCTCAGTGGCGAAGGGAAGTGCTCCATCCGGATCGAACCCAATGACTTTGACTCTTCGACCTTTCCGCATCATTCCAAGAGCCGAGATCGCCCCTCGCGCAGAGGCCCACATCAGTCCGACGATGACCTTAACATCGGGATCATTTTTCAACGCTTGCTCCGCAATCTGTTGCTCGTGGAGGATGTTGAACGCCCCTCTTCGCATCGATACGTGGATGTTGGGATAGTTTTGAGCAAGGAACAGTTCAAAACTGCGTGCGCGAATCATGATCCCGGTGATATCTGGATTCACGCCGAGAACCACGACTGAGCCCTTGCTATGAAGCAGCTCGGCGACGCGTTGGGCCGCGAGCCGGCCTCCCGCCTCATCATCATTCAGGACGTAGGAGAGTCTGCCTCCACCGGGAATCGCCAGTTGCGAGCTGACGACGACCGTGGGAATCCCGACCTCCAGCGCGCGGTGGACCGGAGTAATCAGGGCCAATGCCTGATCGGGTGCGAGCACGAGTCCCTGATAACGTCTGCTTGTAACTTGCTCAACCAGAGCAATCTGCGATTCGACGTCATCCTCCCGAGTGGGCGCGTTCCAATAGATACGGGCACCAAGTCTCGCGGCGGCTGAGTCAGCGCCTCGATGGGCCGGTTCCCAAAGTCCCATTCCCGAGGTGCGGGGAATGAGCGCGATTGTCGAGACAGCTTCCGAATGGCAGCCGAGAAAGAACATAACTGCGGTGCTGGCTAGCGACAGTAAGCCAGCGCGAATGCTCTTCCACCTGCGAGGTGTTAACACACTAAGCACCGATTTGAGCCGCGATATTGAAATTGGCATTGAAACTGGACGACGAAACTTCATATAGTCCATTTGCACTACCTAGGGCTGGTTCATGTTACTCAGGCGTTTAAAACAAAACAATTATAGGCTCCCCGCGGTCAGCAATTGTAACCGATTACATCATTCAAAGGGCGAGGTGATTGCATGAAACCATTGAGGTCGGCAAGTCTTGTGCTGGTTATTTTCCTGGTCTTTTCCAGCTTGACGCTCGCCCAATTCAGTAGCGGGCTGCAAGGAAATGTAACCGATCCCAGTGGAGCCGGCATCCCAAAAGTCCAGATCAGCTTACGCGACCTCGCAACCGGAGTGGTTGTCAACGACGCGACCGACGACACCGGCGCCTACCATTTCTCCAGTTTGCCGCCGTCGAATTATGAGCTTTCCGCATCAGCGCCAAATTTTCAGACTGAGACGGTGAAGGTCACGATCTTTACAGGCCAGGTATCCGCGTTCAATTTTAAGATGGCCATTGCAACGAGCAGCACAACTGTGTCCGTTACCACCGAGGCCCCGACCATTGACGTATCTGATTCTCGGTTGCAGACGACGATCAGCACGGAACAACTGCAAGACCTTCCGGTGGCTGGTCGAAATTTCTTCAACTTGGTTGCGGTCGCTCCGGGAATCACGGGACACGGGGCAGTTGGCGGCGGAGCTCCCGCCGATCAGCAAGACAATTTCGGAACCGAGAAAACCGTGGATGCCAGCGGCAACGGCCGCAACTCCAGCGGAAACCAGTTCACGTTGGATGGCTTGAACATCACCAGCAACATTCTTCAGGGCACGGCGAACTTGACTCCGAATGCGGATTCCATTCGTGAGCTGACAGTTCAGACCAACCTTTTCAATGTCGAACACGGACGCGGAAGTTCCGTCCAAATCGAAATGACTACGAAATCCGGCACCAACAAATATCACGGCACCGGGTCCTACTTTTTCACAAATCAGAATCTTTGGGCGCGATCGCGCTTCCAAACCACTGACTACCAACCATTCAAGAAGGGCGATGTAACCGGAACTTTCGGCGGGCCAATTATCAAGAACCACACATTCGGTTTTGCGTCCGTCGAGCTGTTGCGAGGACAGATTTCCCAGGCGGCTTCGCCTCATACGGTTGAGAGCCCGGAATTCGTCCAGTTTGCGCAGTCAGCCTTCCCCGGCACCATCGGCACCAGCTTGCTCGGGACCTACCCGCTTTTTGACACCAGATTCGTCAGCGTGTTACAGACCGCGCAACAGGCTTTTGGCTCCGCCTGTGGGACCCCTTCGACGGGAAATATTCCTTGTAACCTGCCGGTCATCGACAGCGTGTCATTCCGGCCAAGCCCGTTCCGCAATGCTATCCAATATAATGTCCGGCTCGACCAGTATTTCAGCAAAGACCGCCTGTACTTCAGCTTGTACAGAACCGATTTGGACACGGAGAATATTGCGATCCGCCAGGGTTTCCGGGACGTGGGGAATAACAACACGAAATCGTACCAGGCGGGTTACACTCACATTTTTTCGCCTAGCTTGTTGAACGATTTTCAATACGGCCAGATTCGAGTTCAGGGAAGCAGCGGGTTTTCTCACGGTATACCTTTCCACGTCCCAGATATCGGAATCGACAATCAAGAGGGCATCAACGGACCCTGGGGACCAGCGACTTTCATTCAAAACAATTACAACTGGCGCGATGTCGTCAGCCTGGTAAAGAGTAAGCACTCTTTCAGGTTCGGATACGAGTTCTGGAAAGGCGACGACGATGCTCGCTTCGCGGGCCCATATTATCGGCCTCACTTCCAGTTCGCGAATTTGCTTGCTTTAGTGCAAGACAATCCAACCCTCGAGAACGGGGTAAACTTTAATCCGCTCACTGGAAAAGTAGCCGATGGAGCGTACCGCCATTTACTCAACACCAACGGAATCTTTGTTCAAGACGAATGGAGAGTCAAATCGAATCTGACTCTAACGCTGGGAATTCGTTGGGATGACTACGGCAATCCTCATCCCGACTCGAAGACGGGTCAAGAAGGCAACGTATTTCTGGCAAGCGGAAACAATCTAGATACTCGCGTGGCCAATGCCTCAGTTAAGGCGGTCACTCACACGTACTCCGGGCGGCTCAACAATAACTGGAGTCCACGCATGGGTTTCGCCTTTAGCCCACACGGCTCGGGGAACATGGTGTTTCGCGGAGGTTTTGGTCTTTACCATAATTGGATTCCATTGGGTGAAGATAATCGAGTCCGACAGAACCCGCCTGGCCTGGTAACGCCGACATTCCGCCAAGGAGACCCCCTCCCACCGCTGTTTGCTCTAGGTACCACCGATGTGGCTCCGTTTGGATTCCCGTTTCCAACCATCCCGGTGGGAGCGCTGGACTCTCATGGAGGGTTGGTCGGTATTCGCGCGCAGGCCAATGGCATTGATCCCAATATCAAGGCTG
>JBEEGK010000091.1:0-5452 GCA_041166845.1 Acidobacteriaceae bacterium | reverse complement strand
GGGAATGTTTTTTTCGCACATCGCTCCTGCGTCTCGCAAGTATTTGAACGACTGGCTCAATAAGCGCGGGATCAATAAACAAAATGCTGTCCGCATTCTGATGGAGCCACAAGCGCACCGGCGAGCTGCTCACTCTTCAAATTAGCTTTGTTGATTCGCGACATGACTGAAGCCGTGCCGTATTCTGAAAATACTTCAGACGAGGGCAGCCCCAAGTCTCATGCTAGACTCACGTTTCATTAATGAACGAAAAACCTGAGCCAAGCATGAATGAATTAACCCTGCTTTCAGCCGTCGAGATGGCTGAAAGGATTCGAAACAAAGAAATCTCCTCTGTTGTACTCGTAGAAGCCCATCTTTCTAAAATCGAGAAGCTTAATCCCAAGCTGAATGCTTTTGTTCACATCAATGCGGAAGGCGCTCTGAAAGAAGCTCGCGCCGCGGAGGATCGTTTGCAGCGAGGCGAAACGATCGGGCCGTTGCATGGAGTGCCAATCAGCATCAAGAGCGCGATCAATGTAGCAGGCATGCGCTGCGAAGCCGGCACGAGACTGCGTGCCGGAAACGTTGCGAGCGAAGACGCGCCTCTTGTCAGTCGTCTTCGACAAGCCGGGGCGATTGTGTTGGGCGTCACCAACACGCCCGAACTTCTGATGGCTTGGGAGACTGACAATCTGCTTTATGGACGTACTAATAATCCCTGGGATTTGTCGCGCACCGCTGGCGGATCCAGTGGCGGCGAGGCGGCAGCGATTGCTTCCGGATGCTCCGCGGCAGGCGTGGGAAGCGACGGCGGCGGATCAATTCGCGTGCCCGCTCACTTCAGCGGCATCTGCGGATTAAAGCCAACGCCGGGACGCATTCCTGCTACTGGGCACTTTCCGATGTCTGCGGGCCCGTTTGCTCTCACGGGAGTGGTCGGACCGATGACCCGCACCGTCGCGGATTTGAAAGTGATGTTCGAGGTGATGCAAGGTCCGGACTACGGCGATCCCGGCGCAGCTCCAGTGCCGGTTCGTTGGCCAACCAAGAAAGATCTTAAAAAATTAACAATCGGTTATTTTGAGGATGATGGACGCACACCCGTGACTTCTGCAACGCGATGTGCAATTCAAGCTGCTGCTGAAGCGCTTCGCAAGGCTGGCTTTGCAGTCGAACCATTTCGTCCGGATGGTCTCGATCAGGCCAGAGAATTGTGGTGGCAATTTTTCGGTATCGCCGGCGGGATGCTCCTAGGCCCAATGGTTGCGGGCCATGAGGCGGACCTCAGTCCAATTTTGAAGCAGTTTTCCAGCTGGGTTGCGAAAGAATCTCCCCATACAGGGCACACATTGCTCGACACCTGGCTACAGCGCGACATGGTGCGTATGAAGGTTTTTGCGCAGATGGAGAAGTATCGAGTACTGCTTTGCCCGGTCGCCTCAATTCCGGCCTTCCGTCACGGAGAAAGAGAATGGAAGATCGACGGAGAGATGGTGAAGTATCTCGATGCGTGGAGCTACTGCGAGTGGTTCAACCTTCTGGGAACGCCGTGCGCGGTAGTACCATTCAGCAATTCTCCGGAAGGATTGCCGATAGGAGTGCAAATCGTGGCCCGCCCGTGGGAGGAAGAACTGGTGCTGTCAGTTGCAGCCGAGTTGGAAACGCAACGAGGCGCCTGGAAGGCGCCGCCGGAGGATTACGCTTGAGCAAGCGCTCCCGGTGGCAGTCGCTAGTGTTTTTATACTATTCCGCTGAAATGTGTTCAAAAACTAATCTCTAGAAGCTAGAAGCTAGAAGCTAAGGCCAAAGCCGACACGCGCCTCAGTTCGGCGAACGCACTCTTTCTCCGCATGCTCCACTTCAAAAGCCGCGCCCGTAAGCTGCTCCCCCCACTGCTGGTCTTCTTATTCTTTTCCGCCGCCTACCTTTACTCGTTCCCGCAAGCAAATGTCTTTTATGCGGGAATAGTTTTGCTGCATGCGATTGCGGGTGTAACAGCCGGCATTTTGCTGCTGATTTATTTTGTTCGCGTGCTGCGCGAAGGATCCTTCGCAGCTCGAATGGGGTGGCTCTTAATCGCGCTCGGAGCAATTCTTGGCTTGATTCTGATTTGGACTGGAACACCGCGATCCGAATGGAACTGGCTCTACATTCACATCGCAACGTCACTTGCGGGCGCCGGCATTCTGTTTGCGGACTGGCTGGGCCGTCGCCGTTCGTCCCCGGGAACGGTTGCTGCAATTGTGCGTACGGTGGTTTGTCTGGCACTGTTGACGGGCCTGGCATTCGGCGCGCGCTATCTGCGCGAAACGCGGTGGCAGCATCACTCCCGCATCGAGAATCCACTGATGCCGCCGGCAAACATGAACGAGGAGGGCGACGGCCCGCAAGGCGCGTTTTTTCCGAGCTCCGCCCAGATTCACGGCGCAGAGAAAATTCCCAGCAAGTTCTTCATGGAATCCGATTCGTGCAAGCGTTGTCACACAGATGTCTACAACCAGTGGTTCAGCTCAGTCCATCATTTTTCATCGTTCAATAATCAGTGGTATCGCAAGAGCATTGAATACATGCAGGACACAGTCGGCACCAAGCCCTCGAAGTGGTGCGGCGGTTGCCATGATCCGGCTGTGTTGTACAGCGGCTTGATGGACACACCCATCAAGCAGATTGTGCATCGTCCGGAGTCGCAAGCCGGCTTGGGATGCATGATGTGTCATTCGATCGCAAACGTGAAGAGCACGATGGGACAGGGCGACTTTTATCTGGAATACCCCAAGCTGCATGAGTTGGCGGCCAGCAAGAATCCCGTGGTGCGCTCGTTGCATGATTTTTTGGTCAGGCTGAATCCTGAGCCGCATCGCCGCGTTTTTCTCAAACCTTTCATGCGCAATCAGACGGCGGAATTCTGCTCGAGTTGTCATAAAGTCCATCTCGATGTTCCGGTCAATCACTATCGTTGGATTCGCGGCTTCAATGAGTACGACAACTGGCAGGCGAGCGGCGTATCAGGACAGGGCGCTCGTTCTTTTTACTATCCTGCCAAACCCGGGCAGTGCGCGGATTGCCATATGCCCCTCACGCCTTCGACAGATCAGGGAAATGTAAATGGCTTTGTGCATTCGCATCGTTTTCCGGGAGCGAACACCGCGATTCCAACTGCCAATGAAGATCCTCAGCAGCTGAAGCTAACGGAGACCTTTTTGAAAGAGAAAATTCTCAGCGTGGATATTTTCGCATTATCCCCAGCGCTGGCTGAGCTGAGATCGGGTGCGGCCACTCAGAGCGAGGCCTCAACTACGTTTGCGGTGGGAGAGGAGGCGGAAGCAAAGATCAATCCCAGCGCGGGGCAGGGAGAAGCGGTGCCAGTTACCGCGCCCATCAGCCGTGTTCATCCCGCAGTTCGCCGGGGAGACACAGTTCGTGTGGATGTCGTCGTCCGCACAAAAAAGATTGGCCATTTCTTTCCCGGCGGAACGGTGGACGCGTACGACAGCTGGCTCGAGCTGAAGGCTACTGACGATAAGGGACAAAATATTTTTTGGAGTGGAATGGTCGAGGATGGCGGCAAAGGTCCGGTCGAAAAGGGCGCGCACTTTTATCGTTCATTACAGGTGGACGCGCATGGGCATCGCATCAATAAACGTAACGCCTGGTCCACAAGGTCTGTGGTGTACGTCCATCTGATTCCACCGGGAGCTGCGGACACCGTTCACTACCGTCTGCACATTCCAGAAACCGCAGGCCAGAATATTACTCTCCATGCGCTCCTCTGTTACCGCAAATTTTCATGGTGGAATACGCAGTTTTCATTCGCTGGGATGCCGGATCCAAAGTCTGCTGGTACGGTTACGCCGGATTTCGATGACCGGGAATTCTCGTTCATCGCACCATTGCAAGGAGTTTCGGCGAAGCAGGAAAAGATCCCGGACGTCCCGATAATTGTTTTGGCGGAAGACAAGGTCGAGTTGGGAGTCGCGGACCGTGGCACTTCTCCAGCGTTGGCAAAGGTAGTTCTTCAGCCCGACGACTGGCAGCGCTGGAATGATTATGGAATCGGCCTTCTCCTTCAGGGCGATCTGAAGGGTGCACAGGCAGCGTTTCAAAAAGTTACAGAAGTGGACGGGAAGAATCCTGACGGCTGGGTAAATCTAGGACGTGTCGCAGTACAAGAAGGGGACATGGATCGAGCCCGAACGGTGCTTCAAAAGGCATTGGCATTGAGTCCTGACTTGGCACGGGCGCACTATTTCTACGCGCGTGTACTGCGCAGTGATGGACGCTACGACGATGCCGCTGATCATCTTCACAAGGTTTTGGCGCAGTATCCTCGGGACCGAGTGGCGCTGAATGACTTGGGACGCATTCTCTTTTTGCAAAAGAAATATGCCGATGCAGTGAAGGTACTTCAGTCTGTGCTGGCGATTGATCCGGAAGATTTGCAGGCACATTACAACCTGATGCTTTGTTACAACGGATTAGGTGACGAAAAGCAGGCCCGGGAACACCAGCAACGCTATATGCGCTTCAAGGC
Organism: Acidobacteriaceae bacterium; assembly: GCA_041166845.1. Taxonomy (GTDB): domain Bacteria; phylum Acidobacteriota; class Terriglobia; order Terriglobales; family Acidobacteriaceae; genus JALYIM01. Next base: position 939 of record JBEEGK010000091.1, on the reverse strand, counting down.
AGACGAGTCGGCGCAATCGATTACGGGGCCATATCGGCTTCTGAATCCCGAGGACAACAATGAGAGACAAGCAATCCACGAGCATGTTTCGGGTCCGCTGCCAGGGATAACTGGCGCGCAAAAGCACGTTGGCGCGAGTAGTCGCGAGCGCAGGAACACTTTCAAACAAGATAGCATTGCAGTTTCCGCGGGAGGCGCGAAGTAGTGCGCAATACCTTAATTTTCATGTTACTTGCCATGGCTGCCTGTTCGGCGAACTCCCAAACTATTCAGTTCCGCGACATTACTTTCCAAGCCGGAATCCATTTTGTCCACAACAATGCCGCGTTCGGGAAAAAATATCTTCCGGAAACCATGGGTCCTGGATGCGCATTCATTGACTACGACAATGACGGTTGGCCAGACATTCTGCTGGTGAATGGCGAGAACTGGCCCGGACATGCTGGACCTGCCACGACGCTGAAGCTCTACCACAACAATCATGACGGCGCATTTACGGATGTGACGCGCAAGGCCGGGCTCGCTGTTTCCATGTTCGGACTGGGAGTTGCTGTTGGAGATTATGACAATGACGGGTATGACGATCTCTTTATCAGCACGCTTGGTCAGAGCCACCTCTTTCACAACAACGGCAATGGCACATTCACCGATGTAACCAAGGCGGCTGGATTGTGGGGTCCGAATGAATTTTCTACCAGCGCTGCATGGGTAGATTACGATCGCGACGGCAAGCTTGATCTTGTAGTTGCGAACTACGTGCAGTGGTCGTTGGCGAGCGATCTGTATTGCACGCTCGATGGCGCTCGGAAATCCTATTGCACGCCGGAATCTTATAAGGGATCGTCGGCACGATTGTGGCATAACCTGGGCGGTGGCAAATTTGAAGATGCAACGCAGAAAGCAAACCTTTACGATCCGACTTCGAAAAGCCTTGCCGTG
>JBEEGK010000090.1:0-13780 GCA_041166845.1 Acidobacteriaceae bacterium | reverse complement strand
TACGTGCAAATAGGCTTGGTCATGCTGATCGGACTGTCCGCCAAGAATTCCATTCTGATCGTGGAATTTGCCGAGCAACTGCTTGAGAAGGGCCGATCAATCATTGACGCTGCCATTGAGGCGGCGGAACTGCGCTTGCGTCCCATCCTGATGACTTCTTTCGCTTTCGTGCTCGGCGTCCTGCCACTCTACTTTGCAACTGGGGCTGGTAAGTTGGGGCGGCACTCGGTAGGAACCGCGATCGTGGGCGGTATGCTGTTCTCCACCATTCTCAATCTTTTCTTTATTCCAGTTCTATACGTCATCGTTAAAACGCTGTTGCGTTCATTTTCAAAGAAAAAGAAAACAGAAACCAGAGAGTTGGCAGAAGTCGCATGATGGCCAGGCAACTCAGTCGTGGTTACGAAAAACCACTGATTCCTAAAGCTAAGGAGCGCGATGGATGTTTGAAAGCATTCTCTGCCAGGTAACAGAATTCGATCCTGAAGTTCTTGAGCCGCTGATTGAGCTTGCAGTCGAAATTGCCCGGGATGGACGGGAAGGAAAACGTATCGGCACACTCTTTACGCTTGGAGACGAAGATGCCGTTCTTTCCCGGTCGAGATCTTTGATTTTAGATCCCTTGTCTGGACACTCTGAGTCTCTGCGCCATGTTGCCGATCCCAACCTTCGTGGAACCGTAAAGGAGTTGGCGCAGCTGGATGGCGGTTTCGTGGTAAGTCGCACGGGGATTGTCCTTTCGGCATGCCGTTACCTGGACGCCGTTGGCGCAGAAGTGGACGTGCCGCTCGGGCTTGGCAGCCGTCATATTGCGGCCGCCAACATGAGTGCAGTGACAAAGGCAGTCGGAATTGTGGTCTCGGAAAGTTCTGTCGTCAGACTTTTCTGTCACGGGCGACTGGTCGGCGAAATCATTCCTGAGATGTGGATGATGGAGCACGCCATCCACCTTCGCGGCAACGTAAAGAAGGAGCAAGTGGGCGAGTTGACTGTTATAACGCCAGGTTTTGGACCGCCATCGCTTCGCGCCGCGAGAAGCCACTAACTAGTTCTCCCATCCGGCTACGCCTGCATTCTTTCTCGATTTCGCACTGCCACGTTAAGGGCGTTTAATTTTCAATGCAATTTCCACGTCGAGGAACGCGACTTATCGATATTTCCTCGTGAGTGCATTCGCTTTCGGAGCTTTTGCGTGGTTGTGTATAGTAGCGCAATCATGAAGCCTCTAAAATTCAGTTCAGGTCTGCTGCTTCCCGTAATTCTGCTGACCTCTGGTGCATTTGCACAAGACGCCGCTGCCATTCTGGATTCGCTGCCCTCCATCAAGAAGATCGGTCAGGTTGCGATGTCACCGGATAGTGCGAGAGTCGCTTACATCGTAGATGGACAACTCTGGGTTGCGACGGTGGCGGATGGAACGCCACAGCGTATTGCGGCACAACAGAATCCCGCTGCCCGAGATGTCTCGTGGTCTGCCGACAGCCACCATCTGGCGTGGCTTAGCGATTTGCCCGGAGATGTGCCGTCCTCGCAATTGTGGTCTGCATCCTCGGACGGCAGCAGCCTTGTGAAACTCGGAGATCTTAAGGGCTACGCGCAGACGCCTCGCTATTCTCCGGACGGATCTAAGATCGCCGTCCTCTATATCGAGGATATGCCGCGCATAGCGGGCGCGCTGCAACCGATGACGCCGCTTGCGGGCGTGGTGGGCGAGAAAACTTTTGAGCAGCGGATTGCGCTAGTTGATATCGCGAGCAAGAAGTTGACGCAGGTCACGCCAGGAGACGTTTACATCTACGAATACGATTGGGCGCCGGACTCCAAAGGGTGGGCCGCAATCGCAGCGCACGGAGCGGGGGACAGCAACTGGTGGGTCGCGCGTCTCTATAGCGTGGAAGCGGAAAATGGTCAGATGCGTGAACTTTATAAGCCGAAGTGGCAACTCGCGGAGCCTCACGTATCGCCCGACGGAAAATCCGTTGCCGTCATCGAAGGCTTGATGAGCGATGAAGGCTTGACTGGAGGCGACATCCACGTTGTGTACATGGCGGCCGGAGGCGTCCGCAATCTCACGCCGGGAATCAAGGCGTCCCCTTCGTCACTCGCTTGGACTGGGGCCGACCGCATCAGCTTTGTGGCAAATGTAGACGGCAACTCAGGGTACGCCGTAGTGACTACAACTGGCTATCAGCAGGGATCAGCCTGGAAGGGATGGACCGGCGAAGAGCTGATTGGCACCAGCACGGAAGCGTGGGTTCCGGCGGCTTCGTTCTCGCGCGATGGATCGCAGAGTGCGGTGGTGCAACAGTCCGCGAACACAGCCCCTGAAGTGTGGGCTGGGCCGATGGGGAACTGGAAGCAGATCACGCACCTTAATAAAGATGTGAAAGCGACTTGGGGCGCGAGCCGAAACGTGCACTGGATGAACGGAGACAGTCACGTACAAGGATGGCTAATGTTTCCCAAGGAGTATGATCCCGCCAAAAAGTATCCTTTAATTGTTAGCGTACATGGCGGACCGTCGTGGGCGTGCACATCGAAGTGGCAGGCGGGCGGCATGGGTGACTTGACGGCTGCGTCGCTTCTGGGTTGGTTCGTTCTCTGTCCAAATCCCCGCGGTAGTTTCGGACAAGGGGAAGCGTTCACGCAAGGCAACGTGAAAGATTTTGGGGGAGGGGACTACCGCGACATCATGGCCGGGGTGGACGCGATAACCAAGGACTTTTCGATTGATCAGAAGCGGTTGGGAATCAGGGGACATAGCTACGGCGGCTACATGACGATGTGGGCAGAGACACAAACGCCGCGGTTCGCGGCAGCCGTGGCTGGCGCGGGACTCTCCGATTGGCAGAGCTACTACGGTGTGAACGATATTGACGAATGGATGATCCCGTTCTTCGGGGCGTCGGTGTATGACGATCCGGCGGTGTACGAAAAGTCGGACCCGATTCGCTTTGTGAAGAAAGTAAAGACGCCTACGCTGATCCTCGTGGGCGACCGTGATGGGGAAGTGCCGATGGAGCAGTCCATCGAGTGGTATCACGCGCTAGAAACCATGAAGGTTCCAACGCAAATGGTGGTGTATCCCGACGAAGGACACATCTTCTACAAGCCCGCCGACGCACGCGATTACACCTTGCGTTCGCTGCAATGGTTTCAGCAGTGGTTTGCGAAGTAAAGTTGTGAGAATTTAGATTCCAGTCGCACAATTCCATCCTCGCGCAAAAACGCGCAAGGGTGGAGCACCCAGGCCCTTATTTCCCTAGGCTCTCGCCTAAGTTTGTGCGCATTTTCCGTCCGAAATTGGTAAAAAATCCAATCAGGGGGCTGCGGAATCTAATGATTCATGCAGATGCAACGGCGCCTCATCGGATTCGTAGCGATTATTCAGTCGGTCCTTCTTTCGGCGCATTATCTTTTCTATGAGACTTGGACGTTTTCGGTTGCCGGTAGCTCGATCGCTGAGCCGATGTGGATCAAACTGTTTCTCGTCTTCTTGTCATTGAGCTTCATTAGCGCTTCGTTGCTCGCTTTTCGGTACACGAATGCCGTCGTGCGCGTGTTTTATCGGGCGGCTGCGGCTTGGATAGGCCTTGTAAGTTTCCTCTTTCTAGCAAGCGTCTTCTCGTGGGTCATTCTCGGAGGTGCATCTCTGGCAGGCGTGAACGTTCACTTCCATCGCATCGTCGAGGCGCTGTACTTCGCAGCGACGGCGGCCGGAATCTACGGGATGTTCAATGCAAGTTGGACGCGAATTACGCGAACCACGGTGCAGCTTGCGAACTTGCCTGAGGTCTGGCGTGGACGAAAGGCTGCGCTTATCAGCGACGTGCATCTTGGACATGTGCGAAACGGAAACTTTCTGCGGCGCCTGGTTGCCAAGATTTTGAGAGAAGGGCCCGATTTAATTTTTATTGCCGGAGATCTGTTTGATGGAACGGCCATTGATGCCGGAAGAGCAGCCGAACCTTTGAATAAGCTGAAAGCACCCAATGGCGTATATTTCGTCGCGGGAAACCACGAGCAATTTGGCGACGATAGCGCATTTTTGCAGGCGGTCGCGGCGACCGGTGTCCGTGTACTCAGCAACGAGAAAGTGGAGACGGACGGGCTGCAAATTATTGGCGTGTCTTACCGCAACGCTTCGCAAGATGGACACTTGGAGTCGCTGTTGCGGCACGTCGGCGTGGACCCCGAGCGCGCGAGCATCCTGTTGACTCATGCGCCCGACCGTCCCGAAATTGCAGAGGCTGCGGGGGTTTCCTTGCAGTTATCGGGGCACACGCACCTCGGGCAATTTGTCCCCTGGAGCTGGATGGCTCAACGGATTTACCGGCAATTTGTATACGGCTTAAGTTGGATTGGGAAGATGCAGGTGTTCACTTCCAGCGGAGCCGGAACGTGGGGACCGCCGCTGCGGCTGGGATCGAATCCGGAAATTGTTATGCTTGAGTTTCAATGAGATTCGGCTAGCGGCGTTTCAGGGCCTCAAGTTCATCCATGGTTCGCGGCCAGTCTGATCGTAGAAGCCGCGACAAACTTCGATCCGCAAGAAGTTTCCCACCATTCTGGCAGCGCGCGCAATAGTTTGTTTCATTGTCGGCGTAGCGGATCCGCTGGATTTTTTCCCCGCACCTGGGGCATGGTTCCCCATAGCGTCCATGTACCGCCATACCTTTGCGAAATGCGGTGACTTTTTCTGGAAACGCAGTTTCTGCCTCTGCGCGCAGGCGGTCTATCCACTGCTTGAGAGTGTTTTGAGTCGCGGCGAAAAGCCGTTCCCATTCATCCGGCTTCAGCTTTTGCGTCAACGCAATGGGCGACAATTGAGCGGCGTGTAGGATCTCGTCCGAATAGGCGTTGCCGATGCCGCTCGAAATGCGCGGATCCGTGAGAGCTCTCTTCAACGTCCGATTTTCGGCGGTGAGTGCTTCACGAAACGAGATCGGATTGGTGGCAAAGACGTCAATCCCGCCTGGGTCAAGGGATTGCAAGTCATGCTCGCAACCGAAAATGGAGAGCGATGCACGGTGCTTCGCGCCGGCTTCGGTAAGCGTGAGAGTACCGTTGGGAAAATCGAACGCGGCCAGATTTTTGCGTCCCGCCAATTTTGTTTCTCGCGGTCGCCAGTGCAGTCGCCCGGCAATCATCAGGTGCAACGCCAGCCAGAGATCGCCTTCCACCCCAATCACGATCCGTTTACCAATCCTGCGCAACTCCTTTACAACGTGGCTTTCGACATCGGAAATTGCGGGTTTGGCGGTGCGAAGCAGGAAGGGACTGACGAGTCGAATTTGCTGGATTGGCTGTCCTACTATGCGCGGTTCGAGCGCAGTCAGGTAGGCGGCAATGTCCGGTAGTTCCGGCATGCGAAAGCTAGCGTACCTTCACGTTGTTGGCTTGCTATGCTGCTCTTGTCTTGCCACGCGGGAAGTAGACTCCCTCACGACCAGCTCCGGTTCGATCGCAATGTGGCCGGGATAATTCAAATTTCCCTCGAGTCTATCTACCAGTGTATGAGCGGCCGTCTCTCCCATCTTGCGAAGCGGCTGCCGAACAGTAGTGAGGCTTGGAAGATAATAAGCAGCTTCCCGGATATCATCGAATCCCACCACCGAGATATCTTCGGGGACCCCGAAACCACGTTCGCGGATGGCGCGAATTGCGCCAATCGCCGAGATGTCGTTATACGCGAACAAAGCGGTAAATTTTCGTCCCTTATCGAGTAATTCACTGGTGGCGTGATAGCCGAGATTTGGGGACGAATCGTCGGCCTGAAGGTGCACAGTTAATTCTGGATGAAGGGCGATCCCGAATTCCCCCGCCGCTTCACAGATTGACTGCCAACGATCGGCGGAGTCAGAACTAAAGGGCTGTCCGCGAAGAATGGCGATCCTTTTATGGCCTAGCTCGGTCAAGTGTTTCAGCACGATCCGGGCGGCGTGCATGTGATCTAACGCAATGTTGGTCACGCCTTTCATCGGGCGGTGTCCGGCAACCGCGACGGTTGGCAGAGGGGGGATTTCCGTCAGACTTGTATCCACGGTGATGAAGCCTTCAACGCCGCGCGCCAAAAGAATGCCGGTATATTGCTTCAGCAACTCCGCGTTGTGGCGATGAACGACGGCCAGGAAGAAATACTTTCGCGCGCTCAGGGCCGCTTCAATGCCGCTGATCACCATGCCTCCGTACGGGTCCCCGATCTCTTCAGTTATCACGCCGACCGTGAAAGTGCGCTTGCTGCGTAGAGTTCGCGCAAAAAAATTCGGACGGTAATTAAGTTCCTGAGCGGCGGCGAGAATCCGCTCTTTTGTTCGCGCTGGAATCGCCTTGGCGGCGGGAGAATCGTTGAGCACGGCGGAAACCGTGCCTGCACTAAGACCAACATGGTCGGCAACCTGTTGCAGAGTGACAGCACCATTTTTAGGTGTGCGGACTTTCTTCATGAGGAGCGGACTGGACGGAATCTAAATGCAAGGCTGCGGTTCGCAATAGAGTTTATCCTCAAGCGAGCCATTTTTAACCAATAATAACGATTTTGTAGGGAATATTTTTCTGTCAGGAAAATCGGGTTGGGCCAACTTTGGCGGCCACGCGGGTAGTTTACGATTCGATCAGTAGAGCAGGAGTCACCGCGGGGTGGGCTGGCTTATTGCTCCGGTCCCCTCCGGCCCTCCGTTTCGGACGGGATCCGGGCGAGCTGTCAATACGGTCCTTTCATCGGTTGAATCAAGCCTACCGTTGGCCACTACCCCGGCATGATCGTGCAGAAATTCGTACCTTCTATGGGCTTCGGCGACCTCGTCCGGAGTGATAGCGTCGTCTGCGACCACGCTATCCACATACGGATTGTAGCCGTCCGCATTATGCTCGGCGTCGGCCTTCTGGTTAGCAAAGTGTCTAAGAAGATTGTCGTCAATCTTGCCATTAATCTTTTTCGCATCTGCGAAGATTTGTTTCCAGTCGGGATTGTGCTGGCCGGCAATCTGTAGCACCGTTGCACCGCTCTTCATCTGTACGCCAACTTGATCCAGATTCACTCCGCTCTTCGCCAGTTGATAGGCCAGGAAAAGATCTCCGTAATTTATGTTCATCAAATGACGAAGCCGGGCAAGGTCTACGCGGCTCATCGAAAGCGCTTGGGAGACGGCAAGACTCACGGCCCGCCGCCCGTTTGGGTCGGTGGACATGGCCGTAATTTTGTTTAGAAGTCTTTGTGCTTTCTGCGAGTCGTCCGCGGCCACCGGCAACGAAATCAGGAGGAAGAGCAGACACGAGGAAAAGCGAGCCAGGTTCTTCATCGAACTACTTCCTGGAGAAGATTCCAACAGGAGAATTCTATTAAATTGGGGCCCGAAATGCCAGAATTAGTGAGCGCTAGGCCGAGCGACCGAACGGACAGATTAGCGATTGCCGGAACACATTGTTCTGCTGATTTACCATGAAGCCAGAATCGCTTTATCAAATGCTTATTCGCTGCCACTGGAAGTCCCCGGGAAAGTACTCGCGAGTCAATTTCGTACTAGTGCTCTCCTCAGTGGCTTTGATTACTTTTCTAGAAATGGAAGGTTTGGCGCAGACCCCAGCCACGATCGCTGATCAGCTAACTACCCAGGAGCGGATCGAAAAGTCGAAATGGTGGCCAACCAAGGGTTTGGCAGCGCGCACTGACTATCTGGGAACGAGCGCGTGTGTGGAGTGTCACTTTGCCATCGTGAAGAGCCAGGCACGCCACTCCATGGCGAAAGCGTCAGCACCGGCAGCTAACTCAGATATCCTTCGCGATCACGCTGGGCAAAATTTCCAACTGGATGGGTACGACTACAAAATCACGCGCCAGCCCGACGGTAGGATTAGTTATTCGGTTACTGGCCCTGCGAACTCCTCCTCCGGGCCCGTAAGCTGGGGGTTTGGCGCTGGGAAGGTGGGCCAAAGCTATCTTTCGGAGGAAAACGAAAAGTTTTACGAGATCAGGTTCAGCTATTTCGATACGCTGCATGCGTTTGGAGTAACTCCCAACCAATCTCCGCAATCTGCCAGCACGATCAAGAGCGCAACCAGCCGCCTGCTTTCCGAAGGAGAGGCACAGAGATGTTTCGGATGCCACACCACCGCATCGAAGACTGGCGGCCATTTTGATCCAGCAAACGCGATGCCGGGAATTTCGTGCGAAGGGTGCCACGGGCCGGGAGCAAGACACGTTGCAGCGATGAAAGCGCAAGATCTGGACGCAGGCATCGCCGCCATCGTCAATCCTGGGAAATTGAAGCCCGTAGACCAGGTAGATTTCTGCGGCGCCTGCCATACCACCTGGTGGGACGCGAAGGGCATCGGTGCCAGCGGAGTGGCGAATGTTCGCTTTCAGCCCTACCGTTTGGAGAGCAGTCGCTGCTGGGGAAAAGGAGATGTGCGACTGACGTGTGCCGCCTGCCACAATCCCCATCAGCCTCTTGTGAGGGATACTGCGTCGTACGACAACCGGTGTCTTAGTTGTCACGTCAGCATGCCGGGCGCAAAAGCCACCGCGGAACATCCCGGTGCAGCGTGTCCGGTGGCAAAGCAAAACTGTGTGAGCTGTCACATGCCAAAATACGAAGTGCCAGACATGCACTTCAAATACACAGATCATCGAATAAGAGTGGTGAAAGCCGGAGAAACATTCCGTGACTAGAATGTTCGGAACCTAGCTTCAGTGTTCTAGATGAAGACCGCTTTCGCCCTCAGTTGCCAGATAGAAATGATCGCCGTTGATATCCTGGAAACTTGAATTCTCACCGGACGGCCAGCGAACATCGATCCTATCCACTTTGATGGACTTGCCTAATCCGAAATGCAGTCGCAGATCGTTCTGTGATAAGTAGCTGCCCCCTGAGCGGACCTCTCCAATTTGTGTCATCCCTCCAGCGGTGACTTTGACTTTCGCTCCGATGCCCAAGCGGTTGCTGCGCTTGCCGGTGAGGCGCAGGGTAATCCAGTGATTCTGTTGTGTGCTGGTGGTATGAAGAACCATGGGCTTGCCGTCAATATTTTCTGTGACAATGTCAATCCGCCCATCGTTGTCCAAGTCGCCGAAGGCAGCGCCCCGGCTTGGCTCGGGAATCGCAAGTGCTGGGCCAGATGTTTGGCTTACATCGCGAAAAGTTCCGTTGCCATTGTTTTGCAGAACAGTCTTTTGTTCACGATATTTTGCGCCCGCGCTGAGTGTATCCACTTGGGGATAAACGTGGCCGCTAACGATAAAGATATCTGTCCAGCCATCATTATCAAAATCTTCACACCCAACGCCCCACTTCAAAAGTTTAACTGTAGGCAAGGTGACGCCTGCGGCCAGCGAGGCATCGGTAAAATTCATGCCACCATCGTTGTGGTAGAGCGTGGCCGCCTGATCTTCGAATGTCGTCAGCACGATCGAGAAGCGTCCGCTGTGGTTGTAGTCGCAGGCAGCTACTCCCATCCCTGCGGTTTCGGCTCCTTCACCGCTGACTGCCGTGCCTGAAATGAAACTGACATTCGTGAAGTGTCCCTTGCCATCGTTGCGGTAAAGATAATTCGGAGTCGAGTCGTCGGCGACGAAGAGGTCGGGACGTCCGTCATCGTTAAAGTCGCTCCACATCACACCTAAGCCGTAGTAACCCACAGCATCATCCACGCCTGCGCTCTTGGATGCGTCAGTAAACGTGCCATCCCCGTTATTATGGTAAAGGCTGTCTCCGAGGCCTTTCATTCCGCGCGGGCCACATTGCACTGGGATGCCGCGGTAGTGACAAGTTGGCCCCGAGCCGAACTCGGGCGGGTTCTTCGGATCGAACTCGACGTAGCGAGTGACCATCAAATCCACGAAGCCGTCGCCGTCGTAATCGCCAAAGGCCGCCCCTGTAGACCATCGCGGATCGGTTAACTTCGCATCTTTCGTGACATTGGTGAAGGTTCCATCCCCGTTATTACGGTAGAGAACCAGCCCGTCCTGACAGGTGAGAAGCATGTCAGGCCAGCCGTCATTGTTGTAGTCCGCAACCGCGCCGCCCATTGCCGAGCAGGGAAATCCGACTCCGGCTTTATCGGTTACGTCGGAGAATGTGCCATCGTGGTTGTTCCGATAGAGCGCGCTTTTAGCTTTCTGGCCGGACTGCACCATGGCGATGCTTTGGGCGTTAGTAAAGTAAATATCAAGCCATCCGTCCTGATCGTAGTCGGGGAGCAGGACGCCGCCAGCCATGGATTCCGCCAGATACTTCTTTTCCGAAGAAACTGCATGCTCGAAGGTGATGCCGCTCGAAGCAGTTATGTCGGTGAACTGAATCTGCGACGAATCGACCTTCGGGGCAATCTGAGAGTGCGAGGCTTGAGCAACGCCGAAAAGCGCTAGTGATATTAGAAAAAAGCGCGAGCTCACGGCCGCGAATGATCTGAATAAGAGGAGTGCGGGCATCAAGGACCAGTGCAATTTTCTATCCCGCAGGTAAAGGAATGTCAACGCTATTCGGCTGCCAAATCGTTTGTTGGAAGCCGCTTGCACGATTTCTACTGTGCTACCATAACGTTCTTCTATGGGGAAATTCCGTCTTTTAGGAATTCTGTTTGTGTGCGCTACGGCCGTCGGCCAAGCCCCAACCGATGCCAAGCCAATACCGCGATTCGAGGATGTCAGCAAGCAAGCTGGCCTGACTGTTTCCCACATTTCATCTCCCGACAAGCGCTACATCATCGAGTCCATGAGCGGTGGCGTGGGCTTTATTGACTGCGACAACGACGGGAACCTCGATATTCTCACCATCAACGCTTCTTCGGTGGATCGCTACAAAGCTGGCGGCGATCCCATGGTGACTTTGTATCATCAGGAAGGAGACCTGAAGTTCAAAGACATTACCAAGGAAGCCGGACTGACTACTAGAGGATGGGGAATGGGGGTTGCTGTAGCCGACTTCGACAATGATGGCTGGCAGGACATCTACGTCACGGGGTATGGCCACAATGTTTTGTATCGAAATCTGGGCAACTGCAAGTTCGAGGACGTAACCGAGAAAGCTGGAGTAGCCGCGAGTGGATTCAGTACCGGCGCCGCTTGGGGCGACTTTGATCGCGACGGACACATTGACTTGTTTGTGCCGAGGTACGTGTTCGTTGACATCAACAAACTCCCGGAATTCGGCAGCAACGATAAGTTCTGCCGCTTTCGCGGGGTGATGGTGCAGTGCGGACCGTGGGGACTGCCAGGCGAGTCGGATTTCCTGTTCAGAAATCGGGGCGACGGTACCTTCGAAGACGTGTCGAAAAAGGCGGGTGTGGACGATCCCAAACATTATTTCGGTATGCAGGGAGTCTGGGGAGACTACGACAATGACGGCTGGCCTGACTTATATGTTGCGAATGACGCCGGCCCGAACTATCTCTATCATAATAAACACGATGGAACCTTTGAGGATGTGGGCTTACTTTCGGGCGCCTCGCTGAGCGCCGACGGGCGCGAGCAAGGCTCGATGGGAGTAGATTTCGGCGATATTGACCACGATGGCTTGTTTGACATTATCGTCACGAATTTTACTGATGAACCCGACACGCTCTACTGGAACCGCGGCCAGCAAGGGTTCGTTGACATTAGTTGGGCTTCTCACATCGCCCAGCCCAGCTATCCGCTGGTCGGGTGGGGCACTGCTTTTTTTGACATGGACAACGACGGCTGGCTCGACGTTTTCGTAGCTAATGGTCACGTCTATCCGCAAATGGATTTGGTCAAAGGCGGAGCTCCCTACCGGCAACCTTTTTTATTGTTCCGAAACAATCGCGACAGAACGTTCGAAGATGTCACCGCCCAAAGTGGATTGGGTGCCTTGCCTCCGAAGGCGCGTCGGGGCGCGGCTTTCGGCGACGTGAATAATGATGGCAAGATCGATGTGATCGTCCTGAACGTGGGAGAGCCGCCGACACTGCTGATTAATCGAACAGAAACTCAGAACCACGCGGTCTTGGTGAAACTTATCGGCGGCAAAAGCAACAAGTCCGCGATCGGAGCTCGAGCGACAGTTACAGCTGGCGATCTGGTGCAGTTCAACGAGGTGCGAGGGGGATCCAGTTATATGTCGCAAAACGATCTGCGGCTGCACTTCGGGTTGGGCTCAAGGACAATGATGGACTCGATTGAAGTTTGCTGGCCGAGTGGAAAGAAAGATTCGTTCCGCAATTTGCCGGCGGATTTCATTTTCACGATTGATGAAGATGGCGGGATCCAGAAGAAAGTTCCATTTAACAAAGACTCAAAGACTGCCGCCTCTCCTGTCGAAGCTCGTTCAAAGAAATAGCGCTGTCTGTTGATTCTGTTCTAAGGATGGCCCACAGTCGCCCCCGGATTTTTCCCCGCATCGTCGGCCGCTTTCAAAGCATGAGAGCGTTCCATATGCTGTTTAGCAGCCTCGGCGTCTCCCGTCTTCGCCAGTGCCAGCGCGAGATCGTACTGAGATTTGTAATTATTAGGATCGCCGGCGACAGACCGTTCCAGAGCTGAGCGTGCCTTTTCGAGATCGCCCGCTTGTAAGTATTGGTCACCAAGTGCAGCCAGGGCTTTCGCGTGCTGCGGCTGTAATTCAATTGCGCGTTCCAGATGCTTTAACTCTTCAGCAGAGTCACCCTGCGCGGCAGCAACCATGGCGAGGTGGTATTCCGCGTCGGGCTGATTGGGATCAATCTGTAATGATTTCTCCAAAGCTTTCCAGGCTTCATCAGTGTGCTGTTGCGCGAGCTCCGCGATACCCAGGCCGAGAAAGCCTTTGCTGTCTTCCGGCCGCTGCTGCACGTATTTGGTGAAGATCGAAGAGGCTGTCACAAAATCTTTTCCTTCCAGCATCACCGCTGCGGAGAGATACTGATCGTCAAGGCTCCCGGAATTGTCATCCGCGAGCAGATGGGCCGCGTTCAATGCCGTGTTGTTGTCTCCCGTTTTCATGGCTTCAATAATCAGAGGCCGGAGGGTTTCCGGCGCGTGCGGCTGCAAAGCGTTCGCTCGTTTGAGCAGAGCGAGAGACTCCGGATGCTGGTTCTGCGACGCATATATCTCTGCAATGTTCAGAAGAGTGTCAACAGATTTCGGATCCCGGGACAGGGCATTCTGAAAGCTTTTCTGCGCGCCTGCGCTATCGCCACTGGCCCGTTGTGCACGGCCTTTGAGGTAGTAGATAAGAGCAGGTGCGCGCGATGATCGTCGAATTTCAGCGTCAACTATTCGGAGAGCGTACTGCGGGGCATTGCCTTCCAAAAAGACTTCTGCCAATTCGGCGACGCCGGCAGGAGATTGTTTCGCTCGCGGTATTAAGGCAGCCGCTTCCGCCGTCTTGCCTACGCCGAGCAGGCTCGCCGCTTTTGCAGGGATCGCGTCTGCGGGGAACTGTCCTGGCGGAATTGCCTCAAGAGATGAGAGAGCGTCGGCAAACTGGCCTCGTGCAAGATACAGGTGTGCCAGATCAATCCGCGCCAGATTGTCGCGCGGAGCCAGCTTGATCAGTTCTACATATTCTGTGATCGCCGCATCCGGCTTATTTTGCGCGATCAATGCATTAGCAAGATTTCGATGGGCAGGAAGGGACTTAGGATCGAGTTGAAGCACCCGCCGAAGTAGTGCTTCCGCTTCGGGATAACGCTTTTGACGTCCCCGAATAACGCCCAGGAGAGCTAGCGCCTCCGGCTGATTGGGCTCAGACGAGAGGATGGTCCAAAGCTTTTGTTCGGCGCTGTCCAGGTTTCCGTGCGATATTTCGGCTTGAGCTGTGGCGATCCCGGAGACAGGCTTCGC
>JBEEGK010000089.1:0-12272 GCA_041166845.1 Acidobacteriaceae bacterium | reverse complement strand
AAAAGCGAAGCGGGATCGCGGCTTTCAACGCGAATTGACGGACCTGCTGCATAACTATGCAGGGCGTCCGACGCCGCTGTTCTTTGCGGCCCGTCTTACGAAAAAGCTGGGCGGAGCAAAAATTTATCTCAAGCGCGAAGACCTGCTTCACACCGGCGCCCACAAAATCAATAATTGTTTAGGACAGGCGCTGCTTGCGCGACGCATAGGGAAGAAGCGCATCATCGCTGAGACTGGCGCGGGCCAGCACGGCGTCGCTTCGGCCACTGTGTGCGCGCTTTTCGGATTCGAATGCGTGGTCTACATGGGCAACGAAGACATGCGCCGCCAGGAGCTGAACGTTTTTCGCATGAGGCTGTTGGGAGCCGAGGTCAGGGGCGTCAGCTCGGGCTCGCAGACTTTGAAAGACGCCATCAATGAGGCGATGCGCGATTGGGTCACCAACGTCCGAACCACGCATTATCTGCTTGGGAGCGTCTTGGGAGCGCATCCTTACCCCACCATGGTGCGCGATTTTCACAAAGTGATTGGGCGCGAGGCGCGGGCACAGATTTTGAAAGCTGAGGGCAAGTTGCCCACCGCCATCATCGCCTGTGTAGGTGGCGGATCCAATGCCATTGGTGTGTTCCACGAATTCATCAAGGATAAAAGAGTCCAACTTATCGGAGTCGAAGCAGGAGGACGGGGCGAGGAACTTGGGTCCCACGCGGCGCGTTTTCGTGGAGGATCTCCCGGCGTATTGCAAGGCACATACTCCTATGTGCTACAGGATTCCGCGGGGCAGATTGCGAATACGCATTCAGTTTCGGCCGGATTGGATTACCCATCCATCGGACCCGAGCATGCGTGGCTAAAAGATTCTGGCCGGGCCGAGTACGTTCCTGCCTCGGATGCTGAAGCTCTCGAAGCTTGCACAATTCTTGCGCGCATGGAAGGAATAATCCCTGCATTGGAGTCGGCACACGCAGTCGCGGAAGCGATTAAGCGGGTGCCCAGAATGAAGAAATCCGATGTCGTCATTGTGAACGTTTCCGGACGCGGAGACAAAGACATGGGCATTCTGACGGAAAAGCTGAAGGTCGAGTGAAGAACTCCGCCCTGCTTCTCCAGATCATCCGAAAACGCTTTTGCAAAACCAAGAATCTTAAATGCCACTTTCATTCCATAAACATCCGGCGCTGGTAGCTTACGTTACTTGCGGCGATCCTGATCTACGTACGACGCGAGAAGTCGTTATGGCGGCGATAGCCGCTGGAGCGGACGTCATCGAACTAGGCGTACCGTTCAGCGATCCTGTCGCGGACGGGCCCGTGATCCAGCGTGCCAGCGAGAGATCGCTGCGCAAGGGAACGACACTCGAAGATGTGCTTCGGCTAGCGAAGGAAATCCGCCAGAAATCCCAGGCAGGCTTGGTTATTTTTTCGTATCTCAATCCAGTGACGCGCATGGGTATATCCAAGTTCAGCATGGCGGCTGAGAAAGCCGGAGTGGACGGGGCGCTGATTACCGACCTCCCTATGGAAGAAGCGAATAGCTATCTCAAAGAGATGCGTTCGCGAAAATTGGAAACAATTTTTCTAGCTGCCCCCACCAGCACTGACCGGCGGCTTAAGCAGATTGCGGATGCGTCCACTGGCTTCGTTTATGCTGTTTCCCGTACCGGCGTGACGGGAGCACAAAAGCAATTGCCCGAGGACGCGCAAGATCTGGTCAGACGACTGCGTAAAAAGACGAAGCTACCGATCGCAGTCGGCTTCGGCATTTCGACCGCCGAGCAATTTGCGGCAGTCGCGCACTATGCGGACGCTGGAGTAGTGGGGAGCGCGATTGTGCAGACGATCGAGCGCAATCCGGGCAAGGAAGCGACAGCTGTGGCACAATTCATAACACAGTTATTGGTGCCAGCCCGCAGGCCAGCTGAGTTTCGCGCGAACTAATTCATCTTGACCTTATGGACATTTCTGGTTGGCGTCAGAAAATTGATGATATTGACCGCAAGCTGGTCGAACTCTTAAGTCAGCGAGCGCAGGCGGCGCACGAGATTGGCAAATTGAAGCGCGATGCTGGAATGCCAATCTACGAGCCTGACCGTGAGCGGGCAGTATTTTCGAACGCTACAAAAGTAAACCCAGGTCCGCTAGCCGACAAAGACCTGCTTCGGATTTACGAACGCATCATGGATGTAATGCGGCAGATTCAACGCGAGGAAATCGCTCCGCAAAAAGTGGAAGCAATCGAAAGTTCGGGCGACACAGAGCTGGATTCGGATGTGAATGACTAATTTTTAAAGTAAAAGCCAAGTGCTAAGGGCCAAGAGCCAAGAACCTCAATGATCGTAGCAATGCAAGAGACTGCGACGCAGGAGCAAATCCAGCAGGTGATCGAACACCTGGTGGCGATGGGTTTCTCCGTCCACCGAACCACCGGCGAGCGCCAGACGGTATTGGCGGCTGTGGGCGCGCGCGTGGACTTCGATACCCGCAATCTCGAGGTGTTGTCAGGCGTTGAGCACGTCCACCGCATCAGCGCGCCCTACAAACTTGCCGGGCGCAGCTTCCGTCCTGAAGGCACGATCATTGAATTTGCGAACGGAGTGAAGATCGGCGGCAACGAAGTTATCGTGATCGCCGGACCCTGTTCTGTGGAGTCCCGCGAGCAGCTCTTTACCGTTGCTGAGCAAGTTGCAAAAGGCGGTGCCCGCGCCCTGCGTGGAGGAGCTTTCAAGCCACGCAGCTCTCCTTATTCTTTTCAGGGGATGGGATTGGAGGGCCTGAAATTATTGCGCGAGGCAGGCGACAAACTTAATCTTCTGATTACCAGCGAGGTCATGGAAATATCCCAGATCGCGTTAATGCTCCCATTTGTTGACATCTTCCAGGTGGGAGCGCGCAACATGCAGAATTTTAATTTGCTGCGTGAACTGGGGAAAGTTAAGAAACCTGTCCTGCTCAAGCGCGGCATCGCGGCCACGATTGAAGAACTGCTGCTCTCGGCTGAATACATTATGGCGGGCGGAAATTATGAGGTCATCTTATGCGAACGCGGCATTCGCACTTTTGAAACCTACACCCGCAATACATTGGATATTTCGGCCATTCCCATCGTGCACAAGCTTTCACATTTGCCTATGGCGTCGGATCCTTCTCACGGTACGGGAATCCGCGATAAAGTTGCGCCCATGGCTCGGGCCTCAGTGGCGGCAGGAGCCGATGTGCTTTTAATGGAAGTGCATCATGATCCCGACCACGCGCTCTCCGATGGCGCCCAGTCGCTTTACCCGGCGCAATTTTCGAAGTTGATGGACGAGCTGCGAATGATTGCTCCGGCGGTTGGACGCAAAATCGCCTGATTTTCTGCGTTTTAATTCATGCCCATTCGCCAGATCACGATTGTGGGTACCGGACTGATCGGCAGTTCCCTCGGTCTTGCCCTCAAAAAGAATGGTTTTAAAGGACGTATAGTCGGATGCGATCGCGCATCCGTGTTGAAGCAAGCCCGCGCCAAGGGCGCTATTCATATCGGTTATCTGGATCTTGCCGACGCGATACGCGACAGTCAGCTGATCGTATTAGCAGCCCCGGTAGGGGCAATCATTGACTTGATCGGGACTCTCGGCCCCGATCTGCCTGCGCAAACTTTGCTTACGGATGTCGGCAGCACCAAGACGGAAGTGCTCGCGAAGGCACAAAAAGTGTTCGGCAAGAAACTGGGAGCAAGCTTTCTTGCGGGACATCCCATGGCAGGCAAAGAGCATGCCGGTGCGGAACACGCAAGCGCGGAATTGTTTGAGGACGCCACCTGGTTCATCACTCCATCTCCGGGACAGAAACTAAATCGCGGCATCAGCGCCGAATTTCTGCGATGGATAAAGAAGATTGGCGCTCGTATCGTCACTATCAGTGCCGAGGAACATGATCAGTTGAGCGCCTGGATCAGTCATCTTCCGCAGATGGTTTCCACCGCGCTGGCGGCGGCGCTCGTAGAAGAATACGGGGAAGATGCTCCGCTACTGGAAGCAGGCGGACGCGCTTTGCGTGAGATGACGCGGATCTCTGGCAGTCCCTATTCGATGTGGCGCGATATTGCTTTGACTAATAAGACCAGTATCCAAAAAGCAATGCTGGCGCTCGAACAGCGATTGGCGCATATTCGCGAAAACCTCGACAGCCGCGAACTGGCGATAGAGTTTGATCAGGCTCATCTCTTGCGAAGGCTGGACTCGAGACCTACAAGACGAAAGCTGTCGAAAAAGCCATAGGACTTTGTTTTGACGCTTTATCTAAATCTCCTGTGGTTTTAGAATTCCATCCTTATGAACAAGGTCGTTGCCAGTGCAGACGAAGCCATCAGTGATGTGTTTGACGGCGCCACGATCATGTTTGGCGGCTTCGGACTGGCGGGCATTCCGGAAAATCTCATTCGCGCGCTCGCTCGCAAGGGCGTCAAGAATCTAACCACCATCAGCAACAACGTAGGCGTGGATGGATTGGGCATGGGAGTTCTGCTGGAGGCCGGACAGATCGTCCGGCACATTGGAACTTACGTCGGCGAGAATAAATTGCTCGAGCAGATGGTGCTGCAAGGACGAGTGCAGTTGGACCTCGTGCCCCAGGGCACTTTTTCGGAACGCATTCGCGCTGGCGGCGCTGGCATCCCTGCATTTTTCACACCAACTGGTGTGGGCACGATCGTTGCCGAGAATAAAGAAACCAGGGAGTTCGACGGGCGCCCTTACCTGATGGAACGCGCTCTGAAAGCCGACTTCGCGTTCATCAAGGCATGGAAGGGCGACAAGTGGGGAAACCTCGTATACCGAAAAACTGCACGCAATTTCAATCCCATGATGGCGACAGCCGCCAAAATCACCATTGCGGAAGTGGAAGATTTAGTTGACATCGGCGAATTGGAACCTGATCTAATACACACTCCCGGTGTCTATGTGAAGCGCATCTTCAAGGGAGAACTGTACGAAAAGAGAATTGAGAAACGAACTGTGAGAGCTAAGAGCTAGACGTGTCGGCCCAAACCCATTCCGAAAAAAAAGATGCTGGCGCCGAAAAACGCGAGCGCATCGTGAAGCGGATTGCGCGCGAACTGCGCGATGGATTCTACGTAAACCTCGGCATCGGCATGCCAACGCTTGTAGCGAATTATGTCCCGCAAGGCATGAACGTGATTCTGCAGAGTGAAAACGGAATGCTGGGCATAGGCCCATATCCACTCCAGGGTGAAGAGGACTGCGACCTTATTAATGCGGGCAAGGAGACCGTTAGCGAGATGGCAGGCACGTCGTATTTCTCGAGCGCCGACTCCTTCGCCATGATTCGGGGCGGCCACATTGACCTAAGCGTTCTGGGTGCCATGGAAGTGGACGAAGCCGGCAACCTGGCAAATTGGATGATCCCCGGCAAAATGGTGAAAGGCATGGGCGGCGCGATGGACTTGGTCGCGGGCGCACGACGCGTGATCGTGGCCATGGAGCATACGACCAAAGACCTTCAACCAAAGATATTGAAGAAGTGCACGCTTCCCCTGACCGGAACAAAAGTTGTGAATATGATCGTCACCGAACTGGCGGTAATTCAGGTGACAGCAGCGGGACTGGTGCTGGAGGAGATTGCCGAGGGGCTTACCGTGGATGAGGTGCAGGAAGTAACTGAGGCGAAGCTGATTACGAGTCAGAGACTGACCCAGTTTGGAGCTTGACGAGGATCAATTTCTATATTTTTCGTAAAACTTGTTAGTAAATACTCCGTTAGGATCGTGTTTTCTTTTCGCGGAGAAGAACGTGTCAATCTCCGGATAAGCTCTTCGCAGTTGCTCCTTTGTGTAGTAGAGCTGATAGGGCAGGTAATAGGTGCCCTGCAGCGTAATCGCAACATCAATCAACTCCGTAGTGACTTTCTCAAGAGCCTTACTGTCCCTTTCATTTAGGTTCTGATTGAAATAGAGCACAAAGGCGAGCATATTTTGCTTCGCATACGGTAGTGCGGTCAAGGCGTCTTTGTGAACGGCCCTTATTGTGACGTTGAGAAGATTGACATTGTTCCGTTTCACAATTTCACGTAAGCCATCTACGAAATCAGTCATTTTGTCAGGAGTGGACAAAGTATTCCTGAAGAATGTCAGTGTCTTTCAAACGGTTCTTTAGATACGCCATGGAGTCGTACATCTCCTGATTTCTCGTAACCAGGCAGGCTTCCTTTTGGTTGAGAACTTGATTCCGCGAAATACATCCATGCAGCCTCGGTTCGAAATACTTTTCAAGTGTCCATCGAATCCATCGACCGAAACCGCCGGTTTTTGAAAAATTAATCACCAGGCGGTCTAACCAGATATACCGGGCAGCCTTCATCCGGGGAATGTCTTGCTCGACTTTGGCTCGCTGATAAGTATGCATAACAGATTCCTCTAGATAGGAAGTCGGCGAAACGGACAGTCTTCCGTACACCATCCCAATCTCATCATTTTCGGCAACATTCTGCAGGTAAAAGGAGGAAAAGTCTTTGTAGCTCATGTATTCGTTTTCAATTCATACAGTTCATTTTTTACGACTTGTATATCTGCGTCGAGAATTACACCAAACAAACCGTATCCGCCTAGAGCGAGGCGAAATAGTTCTGGATTTTCCTTCTCGGTTGCACTCTTAACCTCACCGTTTGCCAGCATGATGTGGAGCGCCTTGACAGTGGCTGCAACCGGCCCAGGACTGTGGGCAATTCCATGGGCATTGACGCTTAACGTTCCGCCGACAGTGAATATGTTGATTGACTGCATAGCCTGGACCGCAGGGCCTTCCTGATCCAGAACTCTTTGCACGTCGGCCGAAGTAGCACCACTTTGGACGTTGACGACTCTCCGTTCTTTGTCGAGCCTGATACCGTTTAGCCCTCTCATGTCCAGAATCAACCCATCTTGTTTGAAACTCTGCCCGCCCATACTATGGCGCTGCCCTGCGCTCGTTACCTTAAGTCCGGCTTGACGCGCGAAGGCCAGCGCATCCCGAACATCGTCAATCGTGGACACTCTCACGACGCCATAGACCTCAGTGTGGTTGAGACAGCTGGCATCATTGATAAATCCTGATCGTTGCGTGAAAGGCAAGTGAGGAACTGGAGTTCCCAAAATGAGGTGGGTTAGCTTTACGTCGTCAGCAGTCCCGGGAAAGCGAACGTACAATCTTTTTCTTTCTTGTCCGGCGGTGCCGCATATTCGTATACTTTCTCACCGCTAAACAA
This sequence comes from Acidobacteriaceae bacterium, assembly GCA_041166845.1. Taxonomy (GTDB): domain Bacteria; phylum Acidobacteriota; class Terriglobia; order Terriglobales; family Acidobacteriaceae; genus JALYIM01. The sequence continues at coordinate 5,034 of JBEEGK010000089.1, read as the reverse complement.
GGCGATGCAAGCAAGCACAAGAGATTGAATCAGAGTTCGTCCTCTGCGACGAAACAATCCTCCGCCTTTCATACGATTAGAAGACTTGCGGTCCACGACCCAAAGCTATTGTGTCGGACTAGTCTTCACCCTCGCCGCCTCGAACTCATCACCCTTCTGCCATTCCACGACTTTCGGAAGGCCAGCGGCCTCCCATCCTAGAGCAAATCCGAAACGCGCCATGGCGGCATCTCCGGTAAAGTCCATGTCTGGGCGATATTCGTCGCTGGGCTGATGGTAATGTTTTTCGGTGTATTCGTCCGCTTGTTGTAGCCCCCACGCAGCGTCGTGTTCTTTGTACTTCATGCCCTCGCCAATCGAGAACGATGGAATCCCCACGCGCGCGAGGCTGAAGTGATCGGAGCGATAGTAATGTCCGGCTTCAGGGTGAGAGTCGGGACGAATTTCCAGCCGAAATTCTTTTGCCGTCGCCTCGACGCGGGGATAAAACGTCGTACGCTCGGAGCCTGCGACTTCCACTTCCTCCGGTGAACCGATCGGCGGCAGATCGTCATAGTTGAGATCAAGAGATATTTTTGCGGCCGCGATTGGCGGATGTTTTCCCAAATATGCAGACCCCAGCAGACCTTGCTCCTCAGCAGTAACCGAAGCAAAAATTATTGACCGCCTGGGCTTGATCGCAGCTTCGCCAAAAACTCGCGCCAGATCCAGTAGAACTCCGCATCCGGTCGCGTTGTCGTCCGCGCCGTTGTAAATGTTGTCGCCCGGCATGTCTTTGCGTATCCCAAGATGATCGTAGTGTGCTGTGTACATTACAGCTTCACTCTTCAATTTCGAATCCGCACCGGTAAGCATTCCAAGCACGTTGTTCGATTCGAACGGACGTATCTTGCTGACCATGTGCGCCTGTAATCTTGCTTGCAGCGGAACGGGATGGAAATCACGCGAGCGCGCACTGGCGATCATCTTCTCGAGATTTTGCCCGCTGCTGGCTGCCAATTTCTCCGCTATGTCCAACTGTATCCACGAAGCAACTTTCAGCTGCGGAGTTCCATCCAGCTTCAGAAATGACTTTTCACCGGAGTTTGAATTGCGGACCACCTCCCAGGGATAGCTCGCCATATCCGTTCGGTGAATCAGAATCACGCCAACAGCGCCTTTGCGGGCCGCTTCCTCGTATTTATAAGTCCACCTGCCGTAATAGGTGAGCGCCTTGCCCTTAAAAAACTTTTCATCGTCAGAAGGCGGCTCGTTCACCAGCATGAGCAGTACTTTGCCTTTAACGTCCGTGTCTTTGTAGTCATTCCAGCTATATTCGGGAGCTGCGATTCCATACCCGACGAAGACGATGTCCGCATCTACGTCGGATTCAGGCTGCTGAGTCTGGTCGTAGCCCACATATTGAGCGAGCGGCTTTAACGCCACGGGCTCGCCTTTGGAGGGAGCCAAAGTTAAAGTGGTTTCCGGCGCCGGAGTGATTCCGACCATGGGAACTTTCTGCATGAAAGTTCCGTTGTCGCCCATGGGTTTTAGGCGAGCGAGTGCGAACTGGGTCGCAATGTATTCGGCGGCGATGTCGCCTCCGCGTTGTCCAGTGCCGCGACCTTCGAGAAGATCGTGCGCCAGGAACTTCACATGAGCGCGAATGTGTTCAGGGTCAATCTTCTGCATGGCCGCAAAAGCACCGCTCGGAAGCTGTATCGAAGGATTGGAAGTTCGCTGCCTTCCACTTGGCTGCGACGAAAAGCGTTTTTGTGCCATGCAGAAGTTGAGGGATAGGGCTACTCCCCAGAACAGAAAGAGGACCTTTCGCATGCGGCGAGCTCCTGACGAGACCTGAAACAAGGGGATATATTACTTGGAAACGCGCACCTGCGCTGAAACCTGAAAATGCGTGATGACTTAAATGAGAGTTTTGCCCGCGACCGCGAGCTAATTTTTTGACCCTCAACCAGCGCGGAAATCAGCGACTTCTTCACCAATCCGAAACACTGGGATGGATTCGGTTCCGAGAGAATCGGCGTTCGCAATAATCTGCTCGATGTCCTGGCGGGCCCAGCCAACGCTTGAAACTTCGATTTCTCCGGCGGAGCCAACCCAGTAAATCGTCGGCACGTTGGTCAATCCATAACTGTTCGATACCGGATAAGAGCGAGTGTCATCGAGCAGCACGGGGAAAGTGATGCCAAACTTCTTAAGAAAATCCGCTGTATCTTTCTTATCGTTTTGTGAGATGCCGACGAGCGTTAAATTGGATCCCCGATAAGCCTGATAAATGCGTTCAAGATAAGGGAATGCATACTGACACGTCGGACACGACACTTTAAAAAATGCCAGCACCACCGGGCCGCGGTTGCGGGCCTCGCGTAATGAGAAGAGCTTGCCATTCATATCTGAAAGAGTGAAGTCGGGAGCCGATGTTCCCGGTGTAAGAGCCGCCATGTTGTGTCCCCTCGATATTTGACTTAAGAAACTGCTGAGCCAAAGCATTTAGATGATCTTTGCAGCCCTCAGGATTTTTCTGGCCAGCCCAGTGAGCGCAATCTCATTTAGCTGAGATTCCAAAACCCACTTGCCGGACGCGTGGCGGGGAGAGCTTCTTGCGTAAGCCACCCGCACGACGTAATCCGTCACCGTGATCGAGTGGCGCAGTGTGATTTCAAAATCAGCACCTTTATTTCCAATCTCCGGAAATTCCCACATGCCCGCCATTACAGACGCGTCTTCGGACCGTTGCACTAGAAAAACCGATTGTCGTTGCCGGGCAATCGCATAACAAATTTCTTTTTTTCTTTGCGGGATTGTCTTGCCCTGAGTCTTTGATTCTCCGCGCGTCCTGCAGAAATCGAATATTGGACAAGCCATGCATTTCGGATTGCGCGGCAGGCACACCAGAGCGCCGAGTTCCATCATCGCCTGATTGAAATCGCCCGGATGCTTCCGGCTTAATAGGATGTCTGCGAGTTCCCAGACTTGCGCGAGTACAAGATCAGCTCCCGTGATTCGACGCAGAATTCGTTCAACGTTTCCGTCCACGGCAGCGATCGGCTCGTCGAATGCAATACTGGAAATGGCGGCCGCCGTATAGCGTCCAATGCCGGGAAGCTCACGAAGCGATTCCGCACTAGTAGGAGATTCACCTCGATGCTCATCCACAATCTCTTTTGCAGCAAGATGCAACATGCGGGCACGGCGATAGTAGCCAAGGCCGCCCCAGACCGCGAGCACGGAAGCCTCGCTCGCCGCTGCTAATTTTTCAATGGTTGGGAAACGATCGAGAAAACGGCGATAGTGATCGATCACCGCTGCTACGCGGGTCTGCTGCAGCATGATTTCGGAAAGCCAGACACGATAGGGATCGCGATTGTGTCTCCATGGAAGATCGCGTTTATTGCGGTCATACCAGCCCAGCAGGCGCCGCCGAAATAAGGCCTTAGCAACGCGGCTTTTCAATTCTTTACAATTGGCGCGCTGTTGCTTTCGATTCTGGAGACTGGTTCGGATCACCGGATATTGTAGGCCACGACGTAAGTGCCCACCCACGTCCGACCCTAACAAGGGACTTGAAGCTAATTTTCCCGCGATATAAAAAAGTTTTATGAGTTTTTAGGCGGCTCCGGCACTTTTGGCCCGTGGGTGGCATCCTAAAGGATTAAAGGATCATTGTGACTCAAACAATATTGCGAAATAGCTTGCTGGCATTCTCGCTGGCATTTTTAGGCGTTTCCGCGACCAGTTGCGGAGGCGGCAGCTCAACCCCTTGCTCCGGCGTGAACTGTGGCGGAGGTGGTGGAGGGGGAGGCGGAACATTAACGGCACAAAATCCGGTCACAGTCACTGCCAACAGCGCCACCACAGGAATTAACATTAGTGTCGCCGTGCCAGCTTCAACGACTATTCCAGACGTCGAATTTTTGGGGGCTGACGGAACTGGAAATGCGTACCCTACGGGTGACTTCGTGCCGGTCGGTTCGACCGCAAACGTTCTGGTGTTCGGCACTGGAGTGACCTCGACAATGCTGGTAAGTTTTTCTGGTCCTGCTGATATTGCCATCGGCACTCCGCAAAGCGTTACGGCGACGGATGGCACTCCGGGTCTTCAATTTCCAATCTCGGTGGACCCGGCAGCGGCTTTCGGCGCTCGAACTTTGATTCTTCAGAGCCCCAACAACGACGTCACGACGCTGGCCGGAGCGTTGGAGGTCCAATGATTAAAAAACTAAGTCTGATCTTCGCCGTTCTTCTTGTTGTGGCTAGTTTCGCTTCAGCTACAACCGTGATTCCACTCTCGTTGGAGCAGCTCACCGAAGTCTCCACTCATGTGGTTGAAGGCAAGGCGGTGGAATCATGGTCGCAGTGGAATGCGTCTCACAGTTTCATCCTTACCTACACTCGCTTTCAGGTGCAGCGCACTCTAAAGGGCCGGGCTCCCTCGACCATCGTGGTTCATCAACTGGGCGGCAAACTAGACGGCGTCACACAGAAAGTGGCCGGACTGCGGCTCTGGGGTACGAACGAGCAAGCTGTGCTCTTTCTTCGGCCCGGCCAGACCAATGATGGAAGTTTCGTTGTAACCGGACTGATGCAGGGAAATTTTCGGATGACGAAGTCTCAAAATGGCGGGACGCAAGTCTCTAACGGCGTTCCTGACGCTTCTGCTTACAAGATCAAGGGCGGAGCAATAAGCGCGTTCAAGGGCAACGCATTGAATCTGCAAGAACTTGAATCTCGAGTACAAAAGGCAGCCCGGCAATGAAGCTTAAATGGATGACAATCGCAGGTCCCGCTATAGTGCTATCAATACTCTTCTATTTGTCCCGCCCTGCAAAATCATTTTTGTTTGAGGGTTCGGGGAGTGGTACTACTTTCACACCGACGGCCTGGTCGGCCTCTTCGTTCCCACTTCAGTGGAAAATCAATCCCACGCGCAGCACTGCCATCGTCGGAAACACTCCGGTCACCAACGTGATCATGAACTCCTTCACTACCTGGACGAACGCGCCGAACACACAGCTTTCGGTTGCCTCGCCGACC
>JBEEGK010000088.1:0-20604 GCA_041166845.1 Acidobacteriaceae bacterium | reverse complement strand
GCCAGTCGGTGACTTCGGGATAGGCACCGCTATCCGCAAGCACTACAAAAAGCGCAAGATGCCAACTCCGTTACAGATGGAGAAAATTGCAAAACCCTGGGAACCCTACCGAAGTATTGCCTGCTGGTATATGTGGCGCAGCCTCGATATCAAAACCCTCTAAGCTTCGACCCCAGGTTTCGTGAATAAACCACCATGTGATTAAATGAATGCAGTGCCAACGGAGCAAAAAATCCGCGTGCTGGTGGCGAAGCCTGGGCTCGACGGGCACGATCGCGGCGCCAAGGTGATAGCGCGGGCCCTGCGCGACGCTGGTATGGAAGTGATCTACACGGGTCTTCGTCAAACTCCCGAGATGATCGTGACCGCTGCGTTGCAAGAGGACGTTCATGTGATCGGACTTTCGATTCTCTCCGGAGCGCACAACGCAATCATCCCGCGAGTTTTGAATCTGCTTGCAGACAATAAAATGGATGATGTGCTGGTCGTTCTAGGCGGCATCATCCCCGATCAAGATATCGCTCAGCTCAAGCAACTCGGAGTTGCCGCTATCTTTCAGCCGGGGACGTCCATGGACAGCATCGTGCAATTTATCCGAGCCAATGTAAAACCACGCAGTGTGCCGACGGCCACTTAATGGATGCCATCAGCACCTCCCGTCTTCGCGAACTCCTCGCTCGTATTGTTGGCCCGGCCCCCTGGTATTGGAAGACCTACCTCGAACTAACTTCCAGATCCGGCCAGCGCTTTACATGGACACATCACGGTGACCAGGGCCCTCTCGGTTATGTTGTAACTCTTGCCCTACAGCAAGAACCGGACAAGCCTCGCCTCGCTCTGAATACTTATTGTCGTCCCTTCGCTATGTCGCAGTCGCGAATCGGAGTCTGGTGTCCCGAGGGTCGCGGCATCCGGCTGGCATGTTTTGATCTCGATCAATTGAAGGCCTTCGATCTTTCTGAACTTGCCGGCTGGTTTAAGCAATCTTCTGATCGCATTTATGCCGCGACGGCTCCTGTTGCGGACTTCGAGGTCCCCCTTGGGCTCGCCGCCGGAATGCACAACATCGAGGTGCCTGCGGAATTTCGCGAGGCGGACGAAATTATCGTCCCTACTAGTTATCCCACAAAAAGCGCTGATGAACCGGCGTTCGCGCTTTACGTTCTTTATCTTCAGGCAGGATTGCTTGAGGTACTGCCGCAGAAGTGGTTCACCGCCAGTCAGTATGAAGTCGGACAACAATGGATCACGCGAGCGGCCCGCGACCCGGAATCGCACCGCATCTTTGGCGATGGCATACGGCTTGGGAGTTTTCTGCTCGAAGACGATGGATGCCGTTTGGAACGCTGGCTGGAGAAACTCTGACGGTTTTTTCGAGCTGATCGTAACTGATGTTTCCGCAATGACTTCGAATACTTACCTTGAGTGCGACGACTTGAATGGAGTGTCCCTGATTCGCTTGAAGTCTGCCGATGGAACGAATCGGCTGCAGTTGGACTTCGTATCAGCCATGCAGAAAACAATTTCCCAGATGGCGTTTGCGCCTCGACCGTTGATCATTACTGGCAATGAGAATTACTTTTCGGTGGGCGCGGACCTTCGTGAAATTGATTCTTTAACTGGCACGTCGGCATACGCCTTCGCGAAGGCGGGACAAACGTTGATGAACGAACTGCAACGCTATCCTGCAATGGTATATGCCGCGATATCCGGATACTGCATGGGCGGTGGGCTCGATCTCGCATTGGCATGTCATTATCGCATCGCTTCTCGCACAGCAATTTTCGGCCATCGCGGCGCTGCCTTAGGATTGATCACAGGATGGGGAGGCACGCAACGTCTTCCCCGCTTGATTGGAAAGGGTCGTGCGTTACAAATGTTTACCGCAGCGGAAAAGGTTTCGGCGGAAGAAGCTATCGGGATCGGGCTAGTGGACGCTGTTGCCGGCGATCCCGTAGCCGAGGCTCTGTTTAAATTCGAACAATAGCGAGGGCAAGCTGATTTGAAGCAATGGTGAAGGTTTGCGCCACCCGCGTCACTGGTATACCGTAAATACTTTTAAGGCTCTCATTCATGCCAGATCGTAACGAACCTATTTCAGTCAATAATTCGGCAGTACTTGAATCGCGCGTGGATGCGACCTCTGCTCGTTTTGAGGCCAACATGCGATTTCTGGCCGACGTAGTGTCGCAAGTGCGCAATGAAGAGGAAAAAATCCGCGAGGGTGGCGGACCAAAAGCAATTGAAAACCAGCACGGCAAGGGTCGCCTGACGGCGCGGGAGCGGATTGCGCTGCTGGTTGATCCTGGAACGTTCTTCGAACTTGGAATTTATGTCGCGCACGGCATGTACGAAGAATGGGGAGGCGCGCCAGCGGGCGGCGTCGTCACTGGACTCGCTCGCATCTGCACGCGTCTAGTGATGATTATTGCCAACGATGCTACGGTCAAGGCGGGCGCGTTTTTTCCAATGACCGCGAAGAAAGTGATTCGTGCGCAGAACATCGCAATCGAAAATCATATTCCTACGGTTTATCTAGTAGACTCGGCCGGCGTTTTTTTGCCTCTCCAGGAAGATGTCTTTCCCGATACCGACGATTTTGGACGCGTCTTCCGCAACAACGCCGTGATGTCGGCGATGGGAATTTCGCAAATTGCGGCCATCATGGGAATGTGCGTGGCCGGCGGCGGATATCTGCCGGTGATGTGCGATCACGTGCTGATGACGGACGGCAGCGGACTCTTCCTCGCTGGACCAGCTCTCGTGCAGGCGGCAATCGGTCAGAAAGTTTCCGCCGAAGAATTGGGCGGCGCGGCCATGCACTCGTCAATTAGCGGCACGGTTGATTTTCGTGAACCCGATGATGAGGCATGCCTGGCTAAAATTCGCGCGATCATCGAAAAGTGGGGATATCGGCGCCAGTCTCCGTGGGACCGCAAGAAGCCAGAGCGGCCCGCGCTTGCTGCCGAGGAAATTTACGGGATCTACGATTCCTCTCCTGCGCGCCCTTACAACATGAAAGAAATCATCGCGCGCATCGTGGATGGCAGCCGCTTTGACGAGTACAAACCTGAATACGGCAAAACCATCGTCTGTGGGTATGCCCGCATTGGCGGTTTTGCCGTCGGCATCGTCGCCAACCAGAAACTTCACTCACAGGCGACCGATCACGAAGGCCACAAGCGCATGGAGTTTGGCGGCGTTATTTACACGGAGTCCGCCGAGAAGGCCGCGCGCTTCATCATGGATTGCAATCAAAACCTTATTCCTCTGGTTTTTTTTCATGATGTGAATGGATTCATGGTGGGCCGCGATGCGGAGTGGAGCGGCATCATCAAAGCCGGGGCAAAACTGGTAAATGCGGTATCGAATTCCGTCGTTCCGAAACTCACGGTAATAGTCGGGGGATCGTTCGGGGCTGGACACTATGCCATGTGCGGAAAGGCGTACGATCCACGATTTGTATTCGCTTGGCCTACGGCGCGATACGCTGTGATGAGCGGCGATTCAGCGGCAGGAACTCTAGTGGAGATCAAAATCAAGCAATTGGAGCGCGGCGGAAAGAAGCTGAGCGAAGAAGATCGCAAAGAACTCTTCGAATCCGTGAAGCGAACCTATGATGAGCAAACTGATCCGCGTTACGGGGCGGCGAGGCTCTGGATTGACAAGATTATTGACCCCGTTGAAACTCGCGAGACACTAACGCTCGCGCTCGAGGCTGCCGCGTTGAATCCCGATGTGCCTGAATTCAAGGTTGGAGTCTTGCAGACTTAAGTTCGCAAAACGAGTGGCCGAAATCGTCAAAATCGTGGAGTGTACGCGGGATGCCTGGCAAGGCTTACCTGGTCAGATTCCCTCGCACATCAAGACCGAATATTTACGGACATTGATCAGTGCAGGGTTCAAACACATTGACGGCGCATCTTTCGTCTCCCCTAAAGCTGTGCCGCAGATGTCGGACTCCGAAGAAGTTCTGAAAGAGCTCGATCCGCCAGATGATGTTGAACTCATCGGAATTGTTGTAAACGAAAAAGGAGCGCAGAGAGCCGTAGACACACATGCAATCAAAACTCTCGGCTTTCCTTATTCAGTTTCGCCCACCTTTCTTCGCAACAACCAGAATCAGACGTTGGAAGACTCGATTGAAGAACTGGAAAAGGTCATTCACAAAGGGGAAGAAGGCGGCCTCGATACTGTAGTTTATATTTCAATGGCTTTCGGTAATCCATATGGAGATGAATGGAATATCGGCGAAGTGATCGCCGCCGTGGATCTTCTCGAATCCTGCGGTGTGCGAACTATCTCCCTCGCGGATACTGTTGGAATCGCGGGTCCTGCTGAAATTCGTGAACTCGTGGGAGAGGTGATTTCAAAATTCGGCTTTCTAGAAATTGGGGTCCATTTACATAGTCGCACCGAGCAAGCGAAGGAGAAGATTTTGGCTGCATCTGACGCCGGATGTCGCCGTTTTGATTCGGCTTTAGGCGGGTTGGGAGGCTGCCCGTTTGCGCAAGACGAACTGGTAGGAAATATCCCAACCGAAAGTGTGGTTGAGGTGTTGACCGCGCGCGGTGCGACTCTGCCAACTCTAAAATCCTTGGATGTATTACTCCGCGTTTCCAGGGAATTAGGTTCGCGCTACAGCAACTCACCCGCAGCGCCGACTAAATTCACCCAATCATGACTTACGAAACTCTTAATCTGACAGAAGATGGCACAATCGCGACCATCACTCTCAACCGTCCGGAGAAACGCAATGCCATCAGCTTTCAGCTGGTGGATGAGATCATGGCTGCCCTTGACGCAATCCAGCAATCGGCCGCACAAGTTGTGCTCCTGACGGGCGCGGGCAAGGCATTCTGCGCGGGCATGGATTTGGAAGAACTCAAAACTCTCTTAGGCAAGAGCCACGACGAGAACGTCAGCGATTCCGCACGGATGGCTGGCTTGTTCCGGCGGCTGTACGATTTTCCGCTACCGACGATTGCGGCCGTCAATGGCGCGGCCATCGCGGGTGGCACCGGTCTTGCGACCATGTGTGATTTCACGCTGGCAGTCGCAGACGCTAAGTTCGGATACACCGAAGTCCGCATCGGTTTCATTCCTGCCATCGTTTCGTCAATCCTCGTCTGGCAAGTCGGACACAAGATTGCGCGCGATCTGCTTCTCACGGGACGAACTTTCGACGCGAGAGAAGGCTATCGTCTGGGATTAATCAACGAAATCGTAGCTCCTGAAAATCTTATGCCACGCGCCCGTGAGCTCGCGCGTCAAGTGCTGCAAAACAGTCCCTCTTCAGTGCGAGCCACCAAGAAATTGATCAACGGATTTATTGCGCAACAACTGGATCGTCAGGTTGCAGAAGCTATCGAAGACAATGCTCGCATCCGCACCACAGCGGATTTTCGTGAAGGAATATCATCTTTCCTTGAAAAGCGAAGTCCTAACTGGAGTGGCAAGTGAGCGCGGAGCCCGAACAAAAGGCGCCTCATGTTAGCGAGGCGACAGTGCGCGTTCGCTACGCAGAAACTGATCAGATGGGCGTGGTTTACCATGCCAATTACTTTGTCTGGTTTGAAGTAGGACGCGTCGAGCTTCTCCGGCAGATTGGTTTTTCGTACCGGGATATGGAGAAGGACGATCAATGTTTCATCGCCGTAGTGGATGCACGTTGCCGCTACAAGGCTCCGGCGCGCTACGATGATGAACTCAGTATCCGAACGCACGTAAAAAACTACCGTGAATCATTAATACATTTCGGATACGAAATTCTTAGGGCCAGCGACGGCACTCTTCTGGCGCTGGGAGAAACTACACACATCGTTACGGATGCCAATATGAAAGTCGCGTTGTTGCCGGAAAAGTATGCTTCCGCGTTCCGCGAGGCGATGGGTAAATAGGCGAACTTGAGCTCGAGTTTATTCATAATCTAACTGCATCGGAAAATCTTTGAAAGCCCTCCACATTAACGGCAACGATCTCACCCTGGAAGCGGTGCGCGAAGTCGCGATCAACAACGCCCCGGTGCTTCTCGCTCCGGATGCGCGCGAAGCGGTGCATCGCGCCCGCGCCGTGGTCGAAACAATGGTCGCCAGCAACAAGGCCTCCTACGCGATCACTACTGGCGTCGGGAAACTGAGCGACGTCCGCATCGCCGGAGAACAGATTCGTGAACTGCAGGTCAACCTGGTGCGTTCCCACGCAGTCGGGGTAGGGGATCCTCTTTCCATTGCCGAAACGCGCGCCATGCTGCTACTGCGCGCAAATTCTCTCGCCAAAGGACATTCCGGCGTTCGCGATGTCGTAATTGACACGCTCTGCGAATTGCTTAATCGCGGCGTCACCCCCATGATTCCTTCGCAAGGCAGCGTGGGAGCGAGTGGTGACCTCGCTCCTCTCGCTCACTTGGCGCTGGTCTTGATCGGAGAAGGCGAATGTCTGGACGAAAGAAATAATTCGATCGCTACCTCCGACGCCTTGCAGCGCGCACAGATTAAGCCTCTTGTTCTGGAAGCCAAAGAAGCAATTTCATTGATGAACGGCACGCAGGGAATGCTCGCAGTTGGAGTTCTTGCACTGCTTGCGGCAGAAACCCTGGCCGACACGGCCGATGTAATCGGGTCCATGACGCTTGACGCGCTGCAAGGGACTGACGTCGCGTTCGACGAGCGCATCCATCGCGCACGCCCTCATCCGGGACAGATGGTCACTGCTGCGAATCTCCGTAAAATGCTCGATGGAAGCCAACTGCGGGAATCCCATCGCGACTGCGGGCGCGTACAGGATGCCTACTCTCTGCGATGTATTCCACAAGTTCACGGAGCAGTACGGGACACGTTGCAACACTGCCGCGAGGTAATGGAAACGGAAATCAATTCTGCGGTTGATAATCCTCTGGTCTTCGTAAAAAATCCGAAAGAAGGTGATGGTGAAGGCGAGGTTTTATCCGGAGGAAATTTTCATGGCCAACCGGTCGCGTTCGCCCTCGATTTTCTAGGGATTGCATTGACCGCTCTGGGGGGGATTTCGGAACGGCGACTTGAGCGTCTGGTGAATCCTTCTCTGAACGAAGGGTTGCCACCTTTTTTAGCTTCCGACGCCGGGTTGAACTCAGGATTCATGATGCCGCAGGTCACTGCGGCCGCGCTGGTCAGCGAAAACAAGGTGTTGGCACACCCGGCGTCGGCGGATTCAATCACGACCTCGGGCAACAAGGAAGATTACGTCTCCATGGGCATGACCGCGTCGCTCAAGCTGAAGCGCATCGTTGAGAACACCCGAAACGCGATGGCTATTGAGGCCATAGCCGCAGCCCAGGCCTTGGATTTCGTCGCTCCCCTGAAAACCGGAAAGCGCGGAGAGGCGGCGCACGCGGCTATACGCTCTGTATGCGCGACCATGGATAAAGATCGTGTGATGTACAAAGACTTCGCGCGCGTCGCCGATCTTATCGCCAGGGGAAGTCTCGCCGACGTTTTGCGTTAAGCCGAACAATCCCACTGCGCTCAGGCGGTTTTTTCTACCCCGCCCAACCCCAGTTCGTCTGCCACCTTCTTCAGAGCTTCAATGCAAAATCCGATATGTTCGTCCAGGTCAATTCCAAGATCCGAAGCGCCGTTCACGATGTCGTCGCGACTCACGCTGCGGGCAAAAGCTTTATCTTTCATTTTTTTTCTCACAGATTTGGCATCAACCTCGGCCAATGACTTTGAAGGCTTTACCAGTGCGACGGCAGTTATAAATCCGGCAAGTTCGTCACACGCAAATAGCGTCTTCTCCATCCGTGAGTCACGCGAGACGCCGCTATATTCCGCGTGCGACATGATGGCGCGGCGAATTTCGTCGGAATACCCTCGCTCTTTTAATATCTCGTTCCCTTTAAACGGATGCTCTTCACGGCCGGGAAATTTGTCGTAATCGAAGTCGTGCAACAGTCCGACAACTCCCCACAATTCCTCATCCTCTGAAAATTTGCCTGCGTACGCCCGCATGCATGCCTCGACCGCAAGGGCATGTTTCCGCAGACTTTCTGAGAGGGTGAACTCAGTTAGTAAACACCACGCTGCTGTTCGATCTACCATTGGTTCCCCGTTATCTTTCAGATTTCTTCGCGCTGCGACCTTGTCCACATCGAAGCGCCGCTGTTGCGTCTCAGATTTTACTTGACATCCACACCCGCTATGCCCCAGATTACGCATCAGATCGAAACTCGGTGAACCCGAGTTTCTGGGATGCCTGCTCTGGCAACTCCCAACTTCGGATGGCCACAAATCTTGCCCCGGTAGATTCTCGGGAAGTAGTCAGGTGTGATCGCTGTCTTCTCGTTCAATTCCGTACCGTCAACGATCTTTGCCGCCGCTGCCACACTTCGCTCGACGAAGATGAGCCGGAGGTAGTTGCGCCCGCACCCGTCGCGCAAGTCATGCCCATGAATGGTCATCGTCATGGACACTTGAATCTGGCGGCTTCTATCAGGTCCATGCGGCTGCGTAATGGACTAAGCCAGCGCCAACTCGCGTTGCGCATGTCGGTACCGCGGACGTATGTCTCAAAGATCGAAAACGAAAAGGCAACCCCAACCCTCTCTTCCCTCGAGCGACTCGCGAGGGCTTTAGAAGTAACCGTCCCCGACCTTCTTAGCGGAGGCGAGCGCAATCGTCAGGACGAGATTCGCGAGCTTCTGCAGGATGAATTTGTGGCGGAAATGCTGCCATTCGTAGCGCAGCTGAATGGAATGCAGATGTCGAGCATTCTGACGCAGGTTCGAGACTTGACGATTCGTCCGCGTCGCAGCGCTTAGTCGCTGGCTAACAGAGGTGTTTCAAGTTTATCCGGGCAACCGCTAAAAGCTGGGGTCTTCGACTCCGGCTTTTTTACTCTCCGAAAACGCTGAGCTTTCAGGCGACGAAATGCTCCGCCTTAGGTGCGGGAATACGTTGCGGCAGTCGGTCCGTGACTTCAGCGAGAGACTCTAAACGCTCAGCCAGATCCTTCGTCAACGATCCCGCCACGAAGCGCCAATGATAATTGCCCTCGTGTTTGCTCGGCGTGTTCAACCGAGCTTCACTGCCGAGACCAAGAATATCCTGCAGCGGAGCGACAGCTAAACTCGCAACAGAACTCTGCGCCAACCGGATCAGGGCCCAATTGACGCCATCTCCCTGGCGGCCTACCAGAGATTCAACCGCACGCCGTTCGACTTCGCTGGCGGACTTCCACCATCCCAACGTTGTGTCGTTGTCGTGAGTTCCCGTATACAAAACACAGTCAGGCACAAGACGGTGCGGAAGATAAATGTGAGCGCCGGGATCGCCGAATGCAAACTGCAGCACGGCCATTCCCGGAATTCTGTGACGGTCGCGAAGCGCCGTAACGTCGGGAGTGATGACGCCTAAATCTTCCGCGAAAAATGGCAAGGTACCGAAAGCTTCACGAAGATTGTTGAACAGGTCATCTCCTGGTCCATCTACCCAGCGGCCGTTAATGGCGGTAGGCTCGTCCGCCGGAATCTCCCAGAACTGCGCGAAGCCGCGAAAATGATCGAGCCGTATGTAGTCGCATGTCTGCGTCGCCCAACGTAAGCGTTGGATCCACCACTCGTAGCCGCGCGTTCGCATTGCCGCCCAATCGTAAAGAGGATTTCCCCAGCGCTGCCCCGTGGCGCTGAAGGCGTCCGGCGGTACACCCGAGACCACCTCAGGCTGCAAATCGTCCTTCAAGCGGTAGAGCTCGCGGTGCGCCCAAACGTCCACGCTGTCGTAATCCACAAAGATGGCGATATCTCCCACCACCCGAATCGATCGTTCGGCGCAATACCGCCGCAAGGCACGCCATTGCTCGTAGAAAAAGAACTGGAGCACGCGACGGATGGCCATCTCGGTCGCAGAGTCCGCGCGAACTTTCTCGAGTGCGGAAGCTTCACACCGCGCCAACTCTCGCGGCCACTGTACCCAAGCCTTGCGGTCATAACGGGCTCGCAACACATCGAACAGAACAAAATCTTCAAGCCACCAGTCGTTTTCAACGCAGAAGCCCTGAAAACGTGCTTGCGCGCCAGAATCCCCCTTGTCCAGAAAATTGCGAGCAGCCTCGAACAACATCGGCATCTTGCTTTGAAATACTTCTTCGTAGTCAATACTGCTGCCGGCCGCAGGTAAGTTCGACAGTTTCGCAGACTCGATCCATCCTCGCTCGGCAAGACGCTCCAAACTAATCAGCAGCGGATTGCCGGCAAAAGCTGAAATCGAAGAGTACGGAGAGTTTCCGTTCGCAGGCGGCCCGAGTGGAAGAACCTGCCACAGGCCTTGCCGTGCCGCCGCAAGAAAATCAATAAACTCGTAAGCGGCAGGCCCGAGGTCGCCAATCCCGCCACGTGAAGGCAGGGAGATGGGATGAAGCAGAATTCCGGCTGAGCGAGGAAATGACATTTTTCTTATCTGAGGAGCAAGTCAGTGCGAAGCTTTGATGCCTGAGAGACTAGATTCGGGACGCGAAATAAGAGCAGGCACACGGCCTGGCGTTCTGTGTCAAGGCTGGTATGACATACCGCGTTGAAACTTGACGTCTGCCAGCTAGACAGGCTGTCAAAGGTTAAACGCCTATCTATTAACCGCCTTCGAGCGCCTGGCCCTTGGTTAGTCCCTTCATCTCGTCCTGATTAATTTTGATCTTGCCGGATTTCTCCATCTGATCGCGAAGTCCGGTTACAAAAATCCCGAACGTCTCAGCCTGCTTATTTTGTAAGAGCGCGTCACGCACCTGATCTTTTTTGGAGGAAAAATCCTGATCGGAAGGCTCCTGTTTTTCGATCACGGCCAGCACCGCGCCCGTATTTCCATTATTAACAGGCCCACTGATCTCACCCGGCTTCAACGTGAATGCGACGGATGCCGCTCCAGACATCGCGCCCAGATCGGGTACTTGTCCATCGGGAAGGACGAGGTCGCTGGTCTTCACGGTCGCGCCGAGTTCCTTGGCTGCCTTCTTCAGATTGTGGCCAGCCTTTGCTCTGTCTGCAAGCTCCTGCGTCTTTTGAGTGAGCAGAGCGGTCGAGCGTTCATTCTTAAATTCGTTTTCAACCCGGCTGCGAATTTCTTCGAATGTCGGAGTGGACGGCGGCTTCGAAGCCAATACCTCGAAAATGGCAAAACCCTGTGGCAGCGGCGCTTCAGCGGGCGGAGCCTTTTCGCGCTCGCTGAATACTGCGTCCATAAACCGCGGAGCATTTCCGATTCCCGGCAAAGTGTCGGCACGACTTACAAAATCCGTGGCGACTGCGTGCAGTCCCTTCGCGGCAGCGGCTTTGTCGAGTCCTTCACTCTTGGCCTGCGCGAGGAGCGCATTGGCCTGCGACTCCGCGGCCTGCGTTGCTTTCTGTTGCTTTAGTGACGGCTCAATCTGTGCTTTCACCTCGTCCAACGTCTTGAGGTGAGCATCCTGCTTGTCATCCACGTGAATGATGTGGAAACCGTAGCTGCTCTGCACCAGATCACTGGTGCCGCCCTTGGGAAGAGAGAATGCGGCCTTCTCGAACTCTGGAACCGTGCGTCCGCGGCCAATCGGACCAAGCGACCCGCCATTTTTGGCGCTGCCAGGATCTTCAGAATACTTTTTCGCCAACTCTGCGAAATTTCCTCCCGCTTTGACCTGCTTCAGGACGTCTTCTGCTTTCTTGCGCGCCTCGTCAGCTGCCTTTTGATCAACTTTTCCATCCGGACCCGGCAGCGGACTCTTGATCAAAATGTGACGCACGTTCACTTGTTCAGGCTGGCGATAGTCCTCACGATGCTGATCGTAATAAGCCTGCAAATCCTGCTGTGAGACTGGCGTCTGAGCGGCAATGCTTGCAGTATCAATCACTACGTATTTGATCTGCCGCTTCTCGGGAATGGAGTTAGCGTATGTCCCCTTATTGCGATCGTAAAACGCCTTCAACTCCGATTCGCTGGGATGAATCTCCTTTAGCAGGTCATCCTTGCGGAGAACCGCATAGTCGAACTTGACCTTCGAACTTTGCTTTTCGAATTGCTGCCGCACTTCAGCGGGACTTACCGCCGCGCTGCCGGCAACCAGCGTGCGCAGCTTATCGAAAAGAATTTCGTCTTTAACTCCTTGCTCGAACAATGGGACGGTCAGATCATGCTGCTGTAACAATTGCTGGTACTCATTTTCCCCAATGAACTTCCCCCCCGGGAAAAATGTCCCCGAATATCGGCCATGTTGCAATTCGTCGCGTACATCGGCTTCTGTAGCACGCAGTCCGAGATGCTGGGCCTCCGCCAGCGCAACTTTTTCGTTGATCAATTGATCTGCCGCTCGCTGCGCGAAAAACGGCAACAGCATAGACGCCTGAGCTCCGCCTCGAGGAAATTGTTGCTGAACCATCTGCCGGGCAGCACGTTGCACTTCGAGCGTTGTGACTTCTTCACCGGAAACCCTGGCAACCACGCCGCGACCCGGTCCGGTAAGTCCGAGGCTAGATCCCAAGCCTCCCGGAATTAAAGTGACTACCATGGCTGCGCAGATCACGAGCAACATGCCCCCGAGAATCACTTTTTTCAGTGGACCGGGAGTTTGCAAAAATCGAATCATTTAGATAAACACTCCGAATATATTGACGATGACGCACCAGATTATTGACGCACCTGGAGATGTTGTGGAATTCACTATTATAAACCATGCCGGAGGAGGCCCTTGTGCCGACACACCTTACCTTGTGAAGAAACAATGGATTTTTGCGGCTCGATTTCTGCCTGATCTGGCGCCCCCGTCAATTGCATTGAACCGAATCATTAAAACGTGTTATTACAGTTGAACTCAGATTTCGATATGTCTTGGCTTTTGATCGCGATCCGGACTGGGGTCACTGATACTCGTGACGCAACCATCACTCTCGCCAAAGGAATTCGAATGAAAAAGTTAGCGGCTTTACTCGCCATAACGCTCTCGTGCACAACGTTGTTCGCCCAATCCACAGTGCACCACGCATCGAAGAGCGATGGACAAATTTTCCTGCGCGATGGCTGGATGCTGCAAACCTCCTCGAAAGTCGAAGTGCCAGGCGCCGAAATCTCCACGGAAAAGTTCCGTCCGCAGGGGTGGCACCCTGTGAGCGTGCCCACAACGGTGGTAGCAGCACTGGTGAAGGAAAAAATCTATCCCGACCCGGATTTTGGGATGAACCTGCGCTCCATCCCGGGAACGTCCTACCCTGTTGGTTCAAATTTCTCGAACGTCGCCATGCCGGCCGATAGCCCCTTTGCGGTTTCGTGGTGGTATCGCAAACATTTCGTATTGCCGGTTGCGAACAAAGGAAAGACGGTCTGGCTGAATTTCGGCGGCATCAATTACCGCGCGAATATCTGGCTCAATGGAAAGCAGATTGCCAAATCAGACGACGTCGCCGGGGCTTGGCGCACTTACGAATTCAATGTCACTGATGCGGTTGTTTACGGAAAAGAAAATGTGCTCGCGGTCCAGGTCTATGCACCGACAGAAATAGATCTGGCGATCACCTTTGTGGACTGGAATCCTGCGCCGCCGGACAAGAATATGGGATTGTGGCGCGATGTCAGCATTACCACCAGTGGCCCGGTCGCACTGCGATATCCGACCGTAGTGTCGAAGGTTGATTCTCCCGCCAATGACAGTGCGCACCTCACAGCTACGGCGTTATTGAAAAATGCCAGCAAGAACGCGGTAAAAGGCACTCTGAGAGGCCGGATTGATTCGATCGAGTTTTCGCAAGAGGTTGAACTCGGCCCGAACGAGACTAAAGATGTGACATTTGCACCCGAGCAATTTTCGCAGCTCAACCTTTCCAGCCCCAGGCTGTGGTGGCCGACGCAGATGGGAAAGCCCGAGCTCTACAACTTAACCATGCAATTCGAGGTGGACGGAAAGATCTCCGACCGTTCCAGCTCGCAATTCGGTATCCGGGAAATCAGCTCCGAGCTGAATGAAAAAAGTAAGCGCGTGTTTACCATCAACGGCAAGAAAATCCTCATTCGGGGCGGCGGATGGTCCTCCGACATGATGTTGCGCGAAAACCCGAAGAGGATCGAAGACGAATTCCGCTACGTGCAGGATATGGGCCTAAATACTGTGCGTCTGGAGGGAAAGCTGGAGACCCAAGAATTCTTTGATCTAGCCGACCGCAAAGGCATCTTGATCATGGCTGGATGGTGCTGTTGCGATCATTGGGAGCACTGGCCGAAGTGGAAGCCCGAAGATTTTAAGATTGCCGAGCAATCGCTTCGCGATCAGATATATCGTCTGCGCAGTCATCCCAGCCTGGTGATGTGGCTCAACGGCAGCGACAACCCTCCCCCTCCCGATGTTGAGCAAACATATTTAAAAGTAGAAAAAGATTTGCTCTGGCCGAATCCGGTAGTCTCTTCAGCCACCGCCAAACCTACCTCAGTTACCGGGGATAGCGGGGTGAAGATGAGCGGGCCTTATGAATATGTTGCACCTTCTTATTGGCTGACGGATTCCACCCGCCCTGCTTCCGAGCAGAAATGTAACGCCGGTGGCTGTGGAGGCAGTTACGGATTCAACAGCGAAACCAGTCCTGGACCGTCGGTGCCTCCGATTGAAAGTCTGCGCGACATGCTGCCCAAAGAGCACCTGTGGCCAGTTGACGACGTCTGGAATTACCACGCGGGCGGCGGCGCATTTAAGGATATCCATATCTTCACGGATGCTTTGAACAATCGCTACGGCAAGGCCACAGGGGTGGAAGACTTCGCGATGAAATCGCAGCTCATGGGATACGAGGGTATTCGGGCGATGTTCGAGGCCTACAGTCGCGACAAGTATCAATCTACCGGCGTGATTCAGTGGATGCTTAACAATGCCTGGCCTTCGATGATCTGGCACTTGTACGACTTTTATCTTCGCCCGGGTGGCGGATATTTCGGCGCGAAGAAGGCAATGGAGTCGCTGCATCCCATTTATGGATATGACGATCGCTCGGTCACGGTCGTGAGCAGCCAGTACCAGGATGCAAAAGGTTTGAAGCTGACTGTGCAGGTCTTGAATCTCGATGCGACCGAGAGATTTTCCAAAGAAATTACTCTGGATGCGGCAGCAGACAGCACCAATAAAGTCCTGACGCTACCCGAGATTGAAAACCTGAGTCCGGCTTATTTTGTGGTGATGCGGCTTGAAGACGCGAACGGTAAGCCCGCTGGATCAAATTTCTACTGGCTCTCGACCAAGCCTGAAACCCTCGACTGGGAAAAATCGAACTGGTACACGACGCCTACTGCTTCTTACGCCGACTTCACAGCACTGTCGCAACTTCCTAAAGTGAAGTTGAAGATGAGCGACCACACTGAACACAATGGGGCAGATGCGGTCACGCACGTGACGCTTGAGAATCCGAGTAAGAGCGTGGCGTTTTTTGTCCGGCTGAAAGTAGATAAAGGAGCTGGTGGGCGTGAAGTTCTTCCAGTGCTTTGGCAGGATAATTACATTTCATTGCTGCCGGGCGAGAAGCGCGAAATCAGCGCCACTTATAGAGTCGACGAATTAGGGGCTGCAAAGCCGGTAGTGGAATTGAGCGGATGGAACGTCGAGTGAACACCGCATACTGCGACGATTTCTAAATTAGGCTCCTTCCGGCGGCAATTCGAAATCCACCAAATTGCCGCGGAAGCCTTTTGTCTTCCAGGCTCCGAACGCAATCCCGACCGCCATCCAAATGCCGCCGAACATTAGCGCCTTCGGACTGAGGTTCGCCCAGAGAAGAAGACAGATAATGAAACCCAGTACTGGGGGAAACAGATTGCTCAGCTTCTTTTTATCTTCTCGCAAATAGTAGCGGACAAATGCTGCCGCATTCACTCCCATAAAGGCAATCAACGCCCCGAAATTCAGTAGGTTCGCTCCCAGATCGTAACCTGTCGTAGCGCCTGCCAGCACCGGCAATAAGAACGCGCCAGCCAGCGCGAGAGCACCGACAAAGATCACGTTATTTCTAGGCACATGGCGCCTCGGATCAATAGCTCCGAAAAAGGATTTTGGCAGCGCATTGCTTCGTCCCATGCCGTAAAGAAGGCGCGCAGCTCCCAATTGCGCTCCCATGCCGGAACCAAAGTTTGCCACCACCAGCGTGAATCCAACAATTGCAAATAAGGGCTGCCAGGCGCGACCGGCAACGAATGTGAAAGCTGTATCCAAATTCGGATAAGCCTCCGAGGCCGGCCATATCAATTGCGCAGCATAAACCTGAATGGCGGACAAAAGGCCTATTGCAACGCAAACCAGCACGGTAGCAAGAAGAATATTTCTGCGCGGATTCTCGGCCTCCTCCGACAACGTGGATATTCCATCGAAGCCGATATAAGTCAACACTGCAACCGACGTTCCTCCGAGAACCGCCTTCGTGTTCCAGGATTGCGGATCATAAAACGGATGCGTGAAGAAACCTGGGTCGCCATGCGGATGACCGAATATATAGCGCGCCGCCGCCACAAAAAAGATGGCAATCACCAGACCCATGCCTGCCGCCAAAGCGGAATTTACTCGCGCCGATGTTTTGATCCCTTGAATATTCAAAGCCGTGAAAACGATCGTGAAAAAAAACGCCCACGCAGCGTAAGGTACTCCGGGAGCAAAAACGTGCGCTTGCTGGCTGATCCAGATAACGCAGATCATGGGATTGAGAATGTAATCCATGACCATGCTCCATCCAGTGACATAACCCAGCGCAGGATTGATTTCCTGTCCGACGTATGTGAAGGCCGAGCCCGCGCTGGGATAGGCGCGCGCCATGCGTCCATAACTGATCGCGGTGAATAGCATGGCTGCCATTGCCAGAAGAATTGTGGTGACAACGTGGCCATGCCCGCGGTTGCTCAACACGCCGTACACGGACATCGGCGCCACTGGCTGGATGACGATGATTCCGTAAAGTATGAGGTCCCAGAGAGTGAGGGAGCGGCGAAGTCCGTGACCGGCGATTGCAGTGCTAGTTTGCATCGTCGGCCATTGGATTATGAGAATGCAGACGTGTCAACATTAAAACGATTTAGATACGATCTTTTGGTCGGGACGAAACCGCCTTCCTGATTTCTTCGGGGTGTTCGGTTGATTGAGTCTTATGGCTGCGAATAGTTATACGAATAGCCGCGCGGCTCATTCCCGGAAACTTCGCGCGAATTGTATTCCAGAAAGTAATTCAGATGCGCATCATCATTCGGAAAGGACTTCCCTGCCGGATACGGATAAACACCCATACTGCGAAACGGCAGCGGCTCGACCGTGCTGCCCTCGGCGGCATAAAAATCCATGTCTTTTTCATATCCATTCGCGAGGAAGAAATAATCTCGCACCCACCCATCAGCCACCGGTGGCAGTGATTTCGGATCAAACTCCACGGTCACGCCTTCGCCAGAGCCGAACACCACTAACTTGTCATCGAAGTCCGTGAGCAACGGACGCACATTGCCATATCGAGTGTAAGAACCCGCCTGACGCGCGTAGGGTCCCGTGCCGCTCACTTCTTCATACTTGTACTTCACATTCCCCGGAGGCTGGGCTTCGATCTGCCTGGGATATCCGTGAAAGCTGAGATCGGCTGTTTTCAGCGGTACCGTTGTTAGACGAACATCTTCCTTCCCTGACCTCCTCGAGCTGCGATCGACGAGAATGTTGTCCCAGTAAATTTGCAGATTCGTCGAGATGCGAATGCGCTGCGTTCCTTGCGGCAATCGTGCGCTTAGGTCAGCGGTGATGGTGCGCGGCAGTCCTGCGGGAAATCCCATGTCTTCAATCACACGCACCCACTTGCCATTGTTGTCGAGCGCTTCCACATACGGTGCGGTGGCGTGAATACCGGCCTGGTCGGCGGCGTACATGCCGGTGGCCGTGAAGTATTCGATTTCTCCATGCAGCAACAGCATCAACGGTCCGCCAGTGTATGGTTCGCCGAGGTCCAGCTCAAGACTGTGCGGCTTTGTGAATCCTTTGAACGGCAGCAACTCGAAATCTCCGAAGTAACGATGGGCCAAAATGTCCGGCAGCACATCGTGTCCGTGCTCATCGCGTGCACCCGCGGGCGGGCGCGCATTGCGGCTGGTAATCACCTTGAACGGAGGATAAGGCGGATTGCTGGCGAAATATTCATTCGGATAGACATCCATTTCTTTCGGATGATCAACGGCCAGCAACTGAACTTTGTCGAGGTAAACAACTTCTTCCATCGGCTCCATCAACTGAAAACTCAGCTTGCCGTCTTTCTCACGAATTACGCTGCGATCAACTTTCACATATTCAGTGGGACGCGCAATGTTCCGTTCTCCGGGCGCAACCCAGTGACCAATGACACCCGCTCCCAGCATGTCGGCTACCAGTTCGTAGTGTTTACCGTCCCACACGAACAGCGTTGGACAAGAACTTCCGCGGCGATCAATTTCGATATATGCCTGCTCACGATTTCCCGCGACTTCGATTTCGTCTTGCAGCACGCCAGTCGGCCACAACAAGCGCACCACGTCCGCCTCTTTCGATTCTCCAAGCCCAAGGGTCAAGTGCGTGGAATTCTGTCCTAAATATCCGGACGAACCCGCAATCTCAAACTTCTGCCGGTTGGCTCCCGAAAAAACTTCCTCTTTGGTGCCTATTGCACTCTTATTGTCATTCAGTCCTTTAAGCGCGAGACGCAGCCAGTGGTTCTTGTTTCCTCCCTGATTGCGTAGCAGGACGACAGGTCCGTGATTTTGTGTGATCAGTAGATCGGTGGCGCCGTCCCCGTCGTAGTCGCCAGTAATGATCGCGCGCGGGCCCTTCAAAACAATCTTGTTGAGTCCAAGTTCCGCGCTGACATCTTTAAATCCTTCAGGACCGAGATTGCGAAATAATTTCACTTCCCCGTGACCATCGGCAGTTTCGCCAACCGCTGCCAGGTCCACCCATCCGTCATTGTCGTAATCGAACGCAGCAACGCCCCACGCTCGGACCCAATTAGTTTTTGGGAAGTCTACCGGCTCGAAGTTCTTCCCGCGATTATTCCGCCAGAGAGTAATACCAGGGGAAGCCCAGTGAGTAAGGGCTATATCCATGTAGCCGTCGTGATCGAAATCGAGGACGGCAACGCCAACGCTGTTCGGGACAGACTCCGGCCACAATTGCCGGGAGGGAAAAGCGCCCTCTCGCGGGTTTTCAAATGCCGACGGCGATTTCTGCCAACCAGTGGAAACAATATCCACGGCGCGGTCATTGTTGTAATCGGTACCTACCGCTGCAATATTTGGTGCCTCTCCAGCGAGCGCGAGGGATTCCGTGACGTCTGTAAAAGTGCCATCGCCATTATTCCGCCACATTACATTCGCGCCACTTTGCTTTGAAGGTTCTTGGCTTGGCAGATTCGCAGAGTGCGACTGGCGGGGATCGAACGCGGCTCTATCGCTGTAGCGTGTGACGTAAAGATCGATGTCGCCGTCGTGGTCGTAGTCCACGAAAGTCACTCCGAGGTTGAAGCCATCGCTTTTGATTCCCGCTTGCGACGTCAAATCTTTAAACGTGCCATTTTTTTCGTTATGAAGCAAAAGGACAGGTCCGCGAAAACTGACTGCCAGATCAGTAAAGCCATCGTTGTCGTAGTCCCCTGCGGTGCAGCCGATGCCATGCTGCGCGGAATCTAGTCCTGTCTTGCTGGTCGCGTCCTCAAACTTTCCGCCGCCCAGATTGTGATACAGCGTCATGCCGCCCTGGGCCCCATTATCTGGGAGAAAGATATCGAGTTTGCCGTCGCCGTCGTAATCGAGGAAACACGCGCCCGAACCGAGATACGATGCGAGATCTCCAGTCTTCGTCGGATCCGCTTTCGAAACAACGCCTGCCGCTTCGGTTACCGGGACATACTGCACAGGAATCGCAGGCGATACCCGGATTGCGGCCGCCGTCGATTCTTCAACGCGCGAATATTTTCCCTGCTCGCCATAGGCGAGGCTCATGGCTGCGCCCAGTTTTTTCTGCGTGATGTATTGGAAGCGTGCGAGATGCTCCCGTGCCTGCGCCGCGTCCCCGGACTGTTGGTAGGCGCGCGACATTCCGAACTGCGCGGACACATGAAGGGGATTCAGCTTGACAGCGTGTTGAAACGCGTCGATCGCCTGGGGAAACTGCTTGAGCTGCGAATTGACGGTTCCCACAAAATACCAGGTGTCGGCATCGTCACCGTCAATCTCGATCACGTGGCGAAAGGCGGCGATCGAGTTCTCAGCTTCGTTGTTGTTTTTATAAAGCAGCCCAAGGTTGTACCATGCGTGCGGATCTTTGGGATCGCGCTTGACCGCGTCCTCGAGAATTTCTTTCGCAGGGTCTACCCGTCCAAGATTCAATAGAGCAATGCCTTGATTTAATTTGGCAATTCGGAGAGCCGGATCGAGCGTGGCAGCCTGTTCAAAATTCTTAAGAGCTTTTTCAAAGAGCTGCTGATTCATGTATGCGGCGCCCAGATTATTAAGGCGCGCAGCCTCGATTGGGTTCTCAGTTTTAGATTTAGTGCTTTGCTGCGGAATTGCAGCCAACAGCAGCAAAGCAGTGACCGCGATCAAGGCCGCCGCGGACAGACCAAATGTCGAGGAATATTTTCGC
>JBEEGK010000087.1:0-4060 GCA_041166845.1 Acidobacteriaceae bacterium | reverse complement strand
CTGGTGCAGCAGGAGCCCCAAACAACCGCATGGTTCGCCATCCGCATGGGACCTTCATCTTTTGGAATCTTCGATGTCTTCGCCGATGACTCAGGACGGCAGGCTCATGTCTCCGGAAAAGTAGCTGCCGCTCTCATGGCAAAGGCCCCAGAGCTACTGTCCAAGCCTCCGGGCATTGAAAAGATTGATGTTCTGGCCTCCAAGCTTCCGGCGTAATTGGCGAGCAGAATTGCATGGTCATTGTGTTGATGGGCGTGAAGGGAGCTGGCAAAACCACAATCGGCACCCTGCTAGCCGAAAGACTGGGATGGAAATTCGCTGACGCCGATAGCTTTCATCCGGCCGCAAATGTCCAAAAAATCCACCAAGGCATCCCCCTCGACGACAGCGATCGGGAGCCCTGGCTGAACGCACTCAGTGCTGCAATCACTGGCTGGATCACACAAAAAGAAAACGTGGTGCTTGCCTGTTCAGCGCTTAAGCGCGCATACAGAACGACGCTGGGGGTAGAAGCGTCAAGAGAAGTGAAAGTTGTCTACCTGAAAGGTGCTTACGACCTGATTTATCAGCGGCTGACCCTGCGGCACGAGCACTTCGCTACAGAAGCCATCCTCGCAAGTCAGTTCGCCGATCTTGAGGAACCGCAGGACGCGACGGCCTCCGACCCCGCATCCACAATCGTTGTTGATGTAGGGCATCCGCTGCGGGAGATCGTCGCCGAAATCCAGGTTCGCTTGAATCTCGCAAGCTAAGGATGCCGACCCACAGGCTGAGCCTCAAAATTGTTCTGTCTATCCCCCCTTCGTCCTTTGCCGACAGTCGTTTACAATAGGTAGCTTCGTCCACTCGGGTGGCAGCATAGGTTTGAGGTCTCGGATCATTAAAAGTTTGGAATCATCGAATCACCATCCTCGTTCGGGCGCCGAAGTTTACTGGCGCGTTGAAGGTAGCCTTGTTGATTTGGCCACCGTGCGTCCGATCGCCTTTTTTACCTGGAACTCACAAACTTTCACTGAGCGCTGGATGCGGCGAGGGTTGGTTTTCCTTATGGCCGCACTGCGTCCGTTCCTTTATGCCGCAGACCGGGTGTTCGCGACCCGCGTGGTGCATACCGTGTTGCGAGGCGTGAGTGAGGACCGCTTCGATCTGCTTGGCGAAGAGTATTTTCAATACAAGCTAAAGCCGCAGCTCAAAGCGGAGGGTGTGAGACGGCTCAAATTGCTCGTAAGTTCTGGCAAAGAGGTGGTTTTGGTGAGCCAAGGACTAGACCACGTCATGCGTCCTCTGGCGCAATATCTCGGCATACAGTGGCTGGTGTCGAACCGGCTGGAGTTTCGCGACGGCATTGCCACCGGACGCCTGCTTTCTCCTGTAATTCGCCCGCGGGGCGTCTTTCCCGGAAGCGCGACAGATGGCCAGCGGCCTTCTGAAGAGTTAACAAAAGACCTTGGATTGCCCAACGCCGACGCGCTTCGATCGGCGATCTTTCCCGCGGTTCGGCAAATTCCGTCGTTGGAGCGTCCCATCGTTCACTTTGACGACACGCTGCGGCAAAAAGGTCGCGGCAAGCCTCTTTCCGTGCGCAGCGCTTTTGACGGTAAACACGTCATGCTGATTGGCGTAACAGGTTTCATCGGCAAAGTGTGGTTGGCAAACACGCTGATGGACCTTCCACAAATCGGCCGCATTTACCTTTTGATTCGTCGGCAGAAATCGAATCCAGCAAGGCAGCGCTTTGAGCGGATGCTGGAGGACTCCCCAGTTTTTGATCCGCTGTATGAACGTTTGGGCAATGATCTGGGGCAATTCATTCGCGACCATGTCGAGGTCGTTGAAGGAGATGTCGGTCAGGCTGAGCTTGGCATATCGTCCGAGGTTCTTGCCGGTCTGCGAAAGAATCTCGATCTCGTCATTAACAGCTCGGGACTTACCGACTTTAATCCCGATTTACGGGACGCGTTACTGACCAATGTTGACGCGGCAATGAATGTCGTGGAGTTCGTCCGCAATTCCGATCACGCTGCTCTGCTGCACCTTTCCACCTGTTACGTCGCGGGAACTAGGGATGGGAGGGTCGGAGAAACGCTCAGACCGAATTACACGCCGGCCGGAGTTAGGAATTTCGACGCCGAAGAGGAATGGAAAGCGCTGCACCAGGTTGTTCGCGAGGCAGAAGCGAAGGCTACCAGCTCCGAAGTAACCCAGGAACTTCGGCGTCAGGCGTTGGGCAAAGAACATGCCGCGAAAAATCTGCAAGGCGCAGCGCTGGAAAACCAGATTCGTAAAAACCGTTTCCGCTGGCTGCGCGAGCATTTGACCGAGGCTGGGAAGAAACGCGCACTGGAATTAGGCTGGCCTAACACTTACACCCTCACGAAAAGCCTGGCGGAATCGCTGATCTGCAAACATGGAAGTTCGTTGCCGATTGCTGTCGTGCGACCGGCAATTGTTGAAACATCGGTGGCGAAGCCTTTTGTCGGATGGAATGAAGGCATTAACACGTCTGCATCTCTGTCGTATCTCTTGGGAACATACTTCCGGCAGCTTCCTTCGAAAGAACGCAAGCGGCTCGACATCATCCCCGTGGATTCCGTGTGCGCCGGAATGACGCTGATCGGCGCGGCGCTTATGGAGCGGCGGCACGACGCCCTCTATCAGCTCGCTACCTCGGTTTCGAACCCCTGCGATATGCGGCGCTCCATCGAATTGACATCGCTGGCGCATCGCAAACATTATCGCGCGCAGGAAGGTTTGGAATACTGGTTGCGGCTGCGCTTCGATGCCATCCCCGTATCCAAAGAGCGTTATGAACGGATGTCGGCTCCCGCGCAGAAGCTGATTATAAGATCCATCCAGCGAATTATGGCGCCTCTCCCTTTACGCAAGACGCTTGCACGCGCAGAGCGGAGTTTGGAACGAGTAGAGAGCCTCATCCAGCTCTTTGAACCTTTTATCCTCTTGAACGAGCACGATTTCGTGGCCGAGAATGTTGAAAAACTTTCTTACGCTCTGATTCCCGAAGAAAAAGCAAATTTCGCCTACGACACGCGCTCGATCGACTGGTGGGATTATTGGATCAACATCCACATCCCTGCTCTTCGCAAATGGACTTATCCGCTTATTGAGGGCCGATCGCTTGAGCCTCGTCCAGCGCGCAACTTGCATCTTGTCGCCAGCGTTGATAACGCAAGCGCGACCGAGACGGCCAAAACCGGTACTAATGGAGTCACGTGGCGATATTCCTAACCGGGTCAACCGGATACATCGGGGCGCATGTGGCGTCCAGTTTGCTCGAGCAACACGGTGCCTCGCTCAACCTGCTCATTCGGGCACGGGATGCGCATGAGGCCGAAGTACGGTTGTGGCAGGCGCTGCAACTGCACATGGATTTTCCGCGCTTCTACGAACACCTCCAGACGCGCATCAGAATTTTTCGTGGGGATCTAACCACTCCGTCTTTTGGTCTGGGGCAGGAAGACTATGACCGGCTCTTGCACACGACTGATTCGATTCTGCACTGTGCCGCGTCTCTAAATCGGAAGTCCGAGAAAACCTGCCTGAATGTGAATTTGCGCGGCACTCTTGAGGTGTTGCAGTTGGCGCGTCGCTCGCATCACTACCATGGCCTGCGACGGTTCAGCCATGTGAGCACGGTGGCAGTCGCGGGGAAACGCCATAACGAAGTTGTCACCGAAGATAATTCGATTGATTGGGACCGTTCCGATTACGATCCTTACGCCCGCACCAAGAAATTTTGCGAGCACATGATTCGCGAACTTCTACCGGATGTCCCCATCACCATTTTCAGGCCCAGCATCGTACTGGGCGATAGCCGGCGTCCTGAAACCACGCAATTCGAAATGGTAAAGGCTTTCGTATTCCTCGCGGGATTGCGCGCCTTGCCGTTTCGTCCCAAAGATCGCATTGACATCGTTAATGTGGATTTCGTTGCCGATGCGATTGCGACTCTGCATCAGAAGGAAAACCCGGATTACGATACTTACCATCTTTCTTCGGGAGTGGAATCGCAGACCTTCCGCGCTCTTACCAATACACTGGC
>JBEEGK010000086.1:0-2899 GCA_041166845.1 Acidobacteriaceae bacterium | reverse complement strand
GATCCCTACTTTCCGACCGTAGGAAAAGGCCGCAAGTACGATCTGCACATGAAATGCACCCCGCTGGATAATCTGCGCCAATATGATTGCGTACTGATCGTGACCGACCACTCAGACTATGACTATGCGAAAATCGTCCAGGAGTCGCAACTGGTTGTAGATACACGCAATGCAACCCGTGGCATCAAGAGCTCAAAGGTGGTTCACTGTTAAGGATCTGTTGTTAGTTCGCATTTAGGGTGTTCGCAACCGACCCTAAGTATCTTCTGCTTTTTTCACTTCCGCAGCGCATCCTTTGGTAAACTTCGAGCAAGCCTTTGTAGTGAGAATCGTAGAATTCTCCCGGTTGGCCATTGCCGTGCATCTTAGAACTTGAGGTCGCGTTGATTTCCTGTCCTGGGAAATTAGCTTTGCACGAAGCTAATGTGGCTGTTTGGTAGCGTATGACTTTACACACCCCCGAAAATATTCCGTTTTCCATGCTTCCGGCCCGGCGAGCCCCTTGGAGGGAGTTTGGATTCAGCGCGCTCAGTCATGGTGCGTTCCTGCTGGCACTGATTGCCTACGGCACATTTGGACCGTCCGTTGTTCGCCGCGACACTCGCGATTACCGTTTTGTCAGCGTGGCGGCGCCTACGCCCGAGATCGAAAAGCCGAAGCCAATGGCCGAACCCACGCCACGGAATATCGTGAGATCCGAGCCGCTGCAGGAGCCGGCCATTCGCATTGTTCCGGAAAGGAAGGTTGTCGTCCGTCAGCCTGACACGCCGATAACGCCAAAAATTGAAATGGCCGCCCAAAAGGCGCCGTTGCAACCCATCACTCCGGTTATTCCGAAGCAGCTGATCAAGACCAATGTTTTTTCCACCGGCAGCTCCGCGCCCAAGACAGCGGCTCTTCCTCCTGAAAAGGTACAAACCGGAGGGTTCGGCGACCCCAACGGCGTTCCTGCGCACTCGGAATCCGGCAAGCCGGCCAACATCGCGGAACTTGGCTCCTACGATCTACCCCAGGGATCCGGCAAAGGCAACGGGACAGCGGGCGATCATGGCGCTGCCGCAGTAGTGGCCAGTGCAGGTTTTGGTAGCGGAGTTGCGCCAGTGGATCGGTCTGGAGGGCCCGCAGCGCGCGGAGCCGTACGCTCGGGAGGTTTTGGTGATGCGGAGGCTGCCGCCGCGCCTCAGCCTCACGCAAACGCCGCGAGTGCCGCCACTGTGTTTCCGGCTGAGATTTTGTCCAAGCCCACGCCTGCGTACACCGAGGAAGCCCGCAAGCTGCGAATTGAAGGCGAGGTGCTGCTGGAGGTAGTATTCGAGGGCTCGGGCAAGCTGCGAGTAGTGCGGCTTGTGCGTGGACTCGGTCATGGCCTTGACGAGGCTGCCGAGCAGGCGGCGAAGGATATTCGTTTCAAACCTGCAGTGCGTGATGGCCGGCCCGCAGATTCTATGGGCGTACTCCACATTCGATTTCAGCTGAGCTGAGGCAGACCAGAACACAATTATGCGTAATTTAAATATCTGTATTTTCTCTTTATTGATGATTTTCTCCGCGACCTCCTTCGCGCAAGAGCCCGCTGACTCGATCGCTCCCGCGTTGCAGTCCCGGCCAGCGCCATCGAATCCTCAACCTCCGCAAACGTTCGATCAGGTTCTAGACCGTGTCGTGGAGCGCGAACATTTCTTCATGGCCCAGATGCGGCAATTGCACCCGTTGGTCGAAACTTACATTCAGGATTTAAAGAATGACCCTGCCGATCCGTCTCCGGTAAAGGACCATTATTTCTTGGGACGCCTGGACATGACGAACGGTCCCCAAGACATAACTTTCATGGGGGAAGCGAAGTTGAAAGAGAGGTTGATTTCGAAATTCACCAACTTGTATTCAATGAAATTCCTGCCTGCCGGTTTCGCGCAAATGATCGTCATGGATGGAAACTTTCAGCGCAAGTTCTACGATTTCACTTTCGTAAGACGCGAATTTCTGGGTGAGATCCGCTGCCTGGTGATTGACGTCCAACCGAAAGAAAAAGTAAAAGACAAAGATCATTCTTCTCAAGGAAGGTTCGTCGGCCGAATCTGGGTTGAGGACGAGAATTTCAACGTAGTTCATTTCAACGGAACCTATAACTCAAAGCGGCAGGATAATTTTTATCTCCACTTCGATAGCTGGCGGCTCAACATGCGGCCCGGCGTATGGTTACCGGCCTACGTTTACAGCGAAGAGTCTGACCTGAAGTATCGTGGATCGCAGAAACTGCATTACAAGTCCCAGACCCGTCTTTGGGGATACGACCTTCATCATCTCGAGCGCAACGAGGAATTTACGCAAATCGTGGTTGATTCTCCACAAAATGTGAATGACAAAAGCGAGGCGATTCAGGATGCTACACCGGTCGAGAGCGAGCGGCGTTGGCAACGCGAGGCGGAAGACAACGCAGTGGACCGCCTGCTGAATATTGGTCTGCTGGCTCCGGTGGGCGACGTAGACAAAGTGTTGCAAACCGTGGTCAACAATTTGATGGTGACCAACAATTTAGAGATTCAACCAGAGGTTCGAACCCGAGTGCTGCTGACTTCTCCCTTGGAATCATTCACCATCGGACACACGATCGTTATCAGCCGAGGGATGCTTGACGTGCTGCCGGATGAGGCTTCGCTTGCCATGGTTCTGGCGCACGAACTCAGCCATATAGCTCTTGATCACCGGCTCGACACCAAGTTTGCGTTCAACGACCGAATGTTCTTCCCCGACCAGAACACTTTCGAGCGCTTGGATTTCGCGCGCCCTTTCACTGATGAGGAAGCAGCGGATAAAAAAGCGTTGGAGTTGCTCACCAACTCACCCTATAAAGATAAGCTCGGCAGTGCGGGGTTGTTTCTCAAGGCGCTGCAACTTCGCG
>JBEEGK010000085.1:0-10703 GCA_041166845.1 Acidobacteriaceae bacterium | reverse complement strand
ATCGACAGTCGGGTTGTTGTGTCGGCTGCGGTTTCGGAGTTGCGCGAGAGTTTTGAGGGCACGATTGAGAGAGTGCTGAAGGCTGACGCGGAGCTGGTGGTGGTGTAAAAGCTGAAGAAAGGCCGAGCGTAAGCTCGGCTGGACAGCCGAGGGCGGCTGTCCCTACATGATTTTGGCCAGGAGCTAAACGCAAAATGCCTCGATCTGACAAATTTCGATCCGACAAGTTTCATGACGAGTGCGGCGTGGTTGCCATTTACTCCAACCCTGAAGCTGAGAAGCTGGCTTACCTCGGACTGTATGCGTTGCAGCATCGCGGGCAAGAGTCTGCGGGCATCGTCACGTCCAACGGCATGATGCTCAACATGCATAAGTCCATGGGACTCGTCATGGACATTTTCGATGAAGACCAGCTTTCGAAATTGCACGGAACGCTGGCCATCGGACATACGAGATATTCGACAGCAGGAGACTCTGCTCTTCTGAATGCCCAGCCCATCATGGTGCAATCGAACAAAGGCATGATGGCTCTGGCGCACAACGGAAATCTGGTGAATGCGCCGGAGATCCGCAGCCGTATGGAGAGCCAGGGATCAATCTTTCAGACCAGCAGTGATACCGAAGTCATCGTCCATCTGATCGCGCTGTCGAAAGAGCAGACGCTGCCTGAGGCCATGGCGGACGCGTTGCGCCGGGTAGAAGGCGCGTTTTCTCTGGTGATGATCAGCCCTGACCGCATTTTTGCGGCGCGCGATCCTCGCGGGTTCCGGCCACTGGCGATGGGAACGATTCCCGCGCTCCCCGGCGAGAAACAAGATACCGTCGTATTCGCTTCCGAGACTTGTGCTTTCGATTTGATCGGAGCAACCTATGTGCGCGAGGTAAAACCTGGTGAGTTGATTGTGGTCGGCCCAGAGGGAATTACGTCGCGCTTTTACGCTACGCCGCTGGCTCAATCCAGTTGCATCTTCGAGCATGTTTACTTTTCGCGTCCTGACAGTCGCGTCTTTGGTCGTGCCGTGCAGGAGAGCCGGGAGGAACTTGGACGCCAGATGGCCAGAGAAGCGCCGGCGGACGCTGACATCGTTGTTCCGGTGCCGGATTCCGGGGTGACTGCGGCCATGGGATATGCGGCGGAGAGCGGAATCCCGTTGCGCTTTGGATTGATCCGCAATCACTACATTGGACGGACGTTCATTGAGCCTCGACAATCGGTGCGCGATTTCGGAGTGAAATTGAAGCTGAATCCCGTGCGCAGTTTGCTGGAGGGGAAGCGCGTGGTCCTGATTGACGATTCCATTGTTCGCGGAACGACTAGCCGCAAGATTGTGCGCATGATTCGCAGCGCTGGAGCACGGGAAGTGCATATGCGCATTTCTTGTCCGCCGACAATTTCGCCGTGTTTCTACGGGGTGGATACGCCTTCGAAGAAGGAGTTGATCGGCGCGAATAAATCCATAGAAGAAATCCGCGAGTTTATCGGCGCGGATTCACTCTCCTACCTGTCGCTGGATGGGCTGAAAAAGGCCTGCGGTGATGGGGAGAAGACTACCTATTGCACTGCGTGCTACACCGGGAAGTATCCCACCGACTGGGTGGACGTGGAAGAGATTCATCCAGTGGCCGTGAGCAAGCGTTAATCTCTGCTTTGTATTTCCTCTGAGTCGTCTATTTCGCGGGAGCAGTGTTTCTGAAGAAATCGGTAAAAATTATCGGCGCTGGACTCGCAGGCTCGGAAGCTGCATGGCAGTGTGCGCGTCGCGGTGTTTCTGTGGAATTGTTCGAAATGCGGCCGGTGCGATCTACTCCCGCACATCAAACCCCGGATTTCGCGGAACTGGTTTGTTCCAACTCCCTGAAATCTGAGAGTGAAAACACCGCCCCCTGGCTGCTAAAGGAAGAAATGCGGCGCGCTGAGTCGTTGCTTCTCGCAATCGCTCGCGAATGCGCCGTCCCAGCCGGGCACGCGCTGGCAGTGGATCGCGAGACTTTCGCTGCGCGGGTCACGGAAGCCGTTTCCTCTGAGCCTCTGATCGTCGTTCGACGGGAAGAAGTCACGCGCATTAACGACGACGAGATCACTATTGTTGCGAGCGGGCCCTTGACCTCCGACGCTCTCTCGAGCGAAATCTCACGCCTCAGCATTTCTGCGGACGGCAGCGGGAGCGATGTTTCCGGCCTGTATTTTTATGACTCGATCAGTCCCATCGTCGAGGCCGACTCGATTGATATGTCGAAGGTGTACTTAGCGGCGCGCTACGACAAAGGTTCGGCAGACTACATCAATTGTCCGATGTCGAGAGATGAGTATGAGCGGTTTTGCGATGCGCTTCTCGCCGCTCAATCGGTCGAAGGAAAAGAGTGGGAGAAACTGAATTACTTCGAAGCTTGTCTGCCGATTGAAGAAATCGCCCGGCGAGGCCGCGATACGCTGCGTTTCGGACCCATGAAGCCGGTGGGGCTCAAAGATCCGCGCACGGGACGAATGCCGTACGCGGTGGTGCAGTTGCGGCAGGAGAACATTCGCGCTGATTCTTACAACCTCGTAGGCTTTCAAAATCATTTAAAGTTCGGCGAGCAAGCGCGAGTATTGCGACTAATTCCGGGCCTCAAAAATGCCCGCTTTCTTCGCTACGGACAGATTCATCGCAACACTTACATCAATTCCCCGATGTTATTGTGCAAGACCTTACAGATGAATCAGCATCCAGGTGTTTTCTTCGCCGGACAGATTTGTGGAGTTGAAGGCTATGTGGAATCGATTGCGACCGGACTAATGGCCGGAACCCATGCCGCGGCCTTGCTCCAGGGCAATAATCCTTCGCCGCCACCGCGTGCGACTGCTTTCGGATCGCTTGTCCATTACATCACTCAGGCGGATCCAAAGAAGTTTCAGCCCGCGAATGTCACCTTCGACTTGCTTCCCCCACTAAAAGAAAAGATTCGCGACCGGCAGCAACGACATAAGAAGCAGTGTGATTTGGCGCTTGGCGAGTTTGATGGATGGCTGGCAGCGTACGTGAGTCCGGCATTGTCAGAAGTCATGACGCATCCTGCGGTCTAACGGTCGCGATGTCAGTGAGGGCGGGAAATTCTATTCAATGTAAGACGTAAGCTCCCTTCTTTTTATCTTTTTGCCGAACAAAACCTCACGACATCGCGTATTCACTTGTAGGGACGGTCGGCGGCTTACGTTCTGGCATGCGCCGCGTCCAAGTGAGCAATGGTCCTGCGAGATCTTATCGGCGACGTCCTGCGCACGCTCTGGGCGCACAAACTGCGCACATTCCTCACTATGTTCGGTATTGCGTGGGGAATTGTCTCGATTGTCCTGATGGTGGCGGCTGGCGAAGGGCTGGAGAAAGGGCAGGAAGAGCAAGCCAAGAATCTGGGAAAAGATTTGATGATCGTGTTTCACGGACGCACCAGCATGCAGATCGGGGGAGCACGCGCGGGAAGAGTGGTGCACTGGGAGGACGATGACGTAGCGGCGGTGCAGACGCAGGCTCCCGACTGTGAGGATGCGATTCCTGAGTTGGAGCAGGACACTGTTCGTGTGCACAGTGCTTTCAATAACGCCGCCTTCACCGTGACTGGGTCGTATCCGCAGTTCGGGTATATTCGGACGCTTGATGTGGGTAAGGGACGGTTTTACAACTGGGAGGACCAGCGCGAAGCGCGACGAGTTGCGTTTCTGGGTAGCGATGCCGCCAAACAGCTTTTCCCCGGTCGTAATCCCGTGGGCGAAAATGTCTATCTGAACGACGCGCCTTTTGTGGTGATTGGCGTCATGGCGCAGAAGAAGCAAGACTCCAGTTATGACGGATGGGACATCAACAAAGTGTTCATTCCTTTTGCTGCGATGAGGCGCGACTTCCCCGACAAATCTCCGGGAACTCCGACGACATTCGATCAGTTGCTGGTAACGCCAAAATCGGTGGAGCAGCATGAGGCCTGCAAGCATGAGCTGCGGGCTGCGTTGGGGAAGATGCATAACTTCGATCCCAAGGACAAAGAAGCGTGTCCTATCTGGGACACGGTGCAGGAAGCCAAGGCTTTTCGCCAGATGACGGATGGAATGAAATATTTCCTGGGCGCCGTCGGTATCGTTACGCTTTTTTTGGGTGGCCTCGGAGTGATGAACGTCATGATGGTTGCAGTGCGAGAGCGCACGCGCGAGATTGGCGTGCGTAAAGCGTTAGGCGCCCCCGCCCATACCATCCTGAAGCAGTTTTTTATCGAAGCGCTATTGATCGCATTCATCAGCGGGGGGCTGGGACTAAGCGTGGCATACGGGTTATGTGCATTGGTCAATTTGCTGCCTATGCCGGACTTTTTCGCAGGGCTGATCGCGACCTGGCAGTCTGGTGCATTAGCTTGTGTATTACTGGGCACGATCGCGGTGTTGTCGGCCTTATATCCAGCGCGGAAGGCGGCATCTATTGATCCGATCGAGGCGCTGCGGTTTGAGGCGGGGGGCTAGCGAACTCGCAAAATCATGTTGACGGAAATCATTCGCGAAGCGTGGGTAGCGCTCAGACGCAACTACACCCGGAGTTTGCTCACCATGGTTGGCGTCGTTTGGGGAATTGCTACCGTTACGTTGCTGATTGCCTACGGCAGCAGCTTCCGCAATATTCTGGTGAGCGGGTTTGATGCCTTCGGCAAAGGAGCGGTGATTTGTTGGCCTCAACAGACCAGCGAGCAGCCGGGCGGGCAGCGCGCGGGAAAGAAAGTCGTTTTCGAGAAAGCTGACGTGGACCTGGTGAAAGAGACGGCTCCGCTGGTGAAACATGTCTGCCTGGAAACCGTTCACCGGCCCGGCATCGCTTATGGCGACAGAATGGTGGGGACCGCCGCAGTGCGCGGAGTTTGTCCCGAATACGGAGAGATGCGAAATGAAGTTGCCTCCGAGGGGCGCTGGATCAGCAGCAGCGATGAACTCGAGCGTCGCAGGGTGTGCTTCATCGGCGGACGCGTGCGAGAGCAACTGTTCAGTGGCCGCCCTGCTGTCGGCGAAACCGTACTCATTGGTGGCGTGCGATTCACGGTGATTGGCGTTATGCAGCGCAAGATTCAGATGAGTAATTATTTTTCCAGCGATGACGAATCTGTCTGGATTCCATACTCGGCGGCTGGCGATCTTTGGAACACGCGTTACGGGGCAGTATTGATATTTGAGCCAATGGCCCCCCAATTCGAAAAGAGGGCGATGGCCCAGGTGCTCGCTGCCGTCGCGACCCGCCAGCAATTCTCTCCTACGGATAAAAAGGCCATTCAGATGTTTGGCCGCGATGAATTTCGCCCAGTGATCGACGCGCTGACGATTGGACTACAGGTGCTGCTCGCATTTGTTGGCACACTTACGCTCGGTATCGGCGGAGTTGGCGTGATGAATATCATGCTGGTTTCGGTGGATGAGCGCATCCGCGAAATCGGATTGCGGCGGGCGCTGGGCGCGAAGAAGAGTCACATCAAACTGCAATTCCTGGCCGAGACCCTGCTCATCATGTTGCTTGGTGGAGCCATCGGCGTCTTGATTTCCTATGCGATTGCGGCGGCGGTTGGCACGCTGCCCTTGATGGGCCCGCTATTTGAGGATGAGTCAGGAAAAGGCGACATTCATCTGCAGATTTCCTTCGTGACTGTGATGCTTTCAACGCTTGTGCTGATTTTTGTCGGAGTGGCCAGCGGATTGGTGCCGGCGCTCAAGGCGTCGAAGCTGGATCCGGTGGAGGCGTTGCGCTACGAATAAATGATTTGACGACCGCCGCCGTTCAGGGGTACCTTGCGGACGACCTCAATTAACAATTGCGCGAGGTTACCGCGTGCCTTTATCAGCCGTTGACGCATTAACTCCCGCTTTTCAGAATACCAAGCTGCAGCTCCTAAGACCCTTCCGAGCTGGGCAATGGGCTAAGCTGGCGCTCGTAGGATTCTTGGCTGGAGAACTCAACTCCGGCGGCGGATGTAATTCTGGCTTCCACATACCCAGACACACTTCAGATAAATTTCTAGCTTATCCCCTGCCGACTCTTAATCCAGCGATTTATGCCGCATTAATCGCGGTTCTTATCGTTTCCGGAGCACTTTCATGGCTCCTGTTTATTTACGTGAATAGCATGATGCGGTTCGTTCTGTTCGACAGTGTGGTCCAAAAGGAGTGTCACATCCGGCGAAGTTGGAGCGGCCATCTGCGTCCTGGGTGGAGATATTTTCTTTGGCAACTTGGATTAGCTCTGGCTGCGATATCGGTGTTGGCTATTCTCATCGGGGTACCAGCGGCAATTGCCATGTTATTTGGATGGCTGCAGGACCCGCACCAACATATGGTGCCGTTAATTCTCGGGGGCATCGTGCTCTTCTTTGCTTTCCTGGCTTTTTTGCTGATCTTTCTCATCGTGCACGTCCTGACGAAGGACTTCGTGATTCCGCAGATGGCATTGGAGGACATAGGTGCGATGGAAGGCTGGAGCCGTCTTTGGCCGATGTTGAAATCGGAGAAGGGGGGCTATGCGGGATCATTGGCATGAAAGTCGTGATGACGATTGTCGCGGGAGTGCTCGTTGGGATTGTGGCTTTCGTCATAATTTTGCTGATGCTTATTCCGGTGGGTGGCTTCGGGGCAATCGCTATCTTGGTTGGGAAAACGGCAGGCTTGACTTGGAACCTCTACACAATCACCGTCGCGGCTGTTGTGGGTTGCGTTCTTGTCCTTGCACTTTTGTATGTGTTCTCATTGATTTCAGTGCCTGCGATCGTATTCTTTCCGGCGTATTCTATCTATTTCTTCGCGGCGAGGTATCCGCGATTACAGGCGTTGCTGAATTCAGCGGCGCAGATACCGCCAGCAATCCCCCCGCCGCCGATACAAACGAATCTTCCCGAATTTGGTCGATAAGAAATTCCGATCAATCGCGGGCGCGATTCTTGATCCAGATCGGCGTGCCGATAAATCCAAAGGCACGGCGTATTTGATTCTCCAAAAAGCGCTGATAAGAGAAGTGCAACTTCACTTTACGGTCGGTGAAGATGACGAAAGTGGGCGGTGACACTCCCGCCTGAGTCATGTAGTAAATCTTGACCTGCTGTTTCGCGGGCACGGATGCACGATCAAAATCCACGTGCTTGACGAAACGGTTCATCTCTCCCGTACCGATTCGCTTGCGACGTTCGGCAGCGACTTTTTCCAGTGTAGGAAATATTTTATCGGTGCCCACTCCCGTGGAGGCAGAGATAAAAAGCACCGGAGCGTAACGAAGAAATTTCAAGCCATCGCGCAGTCTGTCTTCATACACTTCGCGGTCTGCGGGACGTTTGCTCTCCTGCATGCGAGCGGCTTTCGATTGATTCACTGGTTTCTTCTCCCCGCTGATCACCAGGTCCCATTTATTCACGATGATGATGACGGAGCGTCCGCTCTCGTGGGCGTAGCCGGCGATAGTTGCATCCAGCGCACTAACGCCTTCGGTCGCATCAATCACGATCAAAGCGATGTCGGCGGCTTCCAGATGTTTTCGCGCCATAACAACCGAGAGTTTCTCGGCCATAAGGTGCGTCTTGCCCTTCCGTCGAATTCCGGCGGTGTCAATGAAGCGAAATTGTTTGCCGTCGCGTTCGACAATTTCATCAACAGCGTCGCGCGTGGTTCCGGGGATCGGCGAGACGATGGAACGCGCAGAACCTGTAAGCCGGTTGAGAAGCGTGGACTTCCCTACGTTCGGATGTCCAATAATTGCGATTTTGGTCTCTTTCGGCTCAGAGTACTTGTCCGGCTGGGCGTTGCCTTCGGCGATGTCGTCGCGCAGTTCGTGCTCGGCTGACCTGACCTTCGCCTCTGTCGGTTTTAAGGTCTCGAGCTTGAGGGAATCGAATATGGCGTCGAGAACTTCATCTACGCCCCGCCCATGCTCGGCTGATACCGCGAAAATATTTCCAATGCCGAGGCGATGGAATTCATCTATCAGCCGCTGCTGTTTTTCACTGTCAATCTTGTTGACGGCGAGAAAAAGCGGCTTGCCACCGCGAATCAAAATTTGCGCCAACTCAAGGTCAGGACCGGCAAGCTCGGTGCGTCCGTCCACCACAAGAATCACGGCGTCAGCTTCTTTAAGAGCTACTTTGGCTTGCCGGAAAATCTCGGCGGGGATAAATTCCTGCTCGTCCGGGACGATGCCCCCGGTATCCACGATGCGCAATTGATGTCCGCGCCAGTTGGCTTGACCGTAGAGGCGGTCGCGCGTGATGCCAGGCTCATCGCCAACAATAGCGCGGCGCGATCCGACAATGCGGTTGAAGAGAGTGGACTTGCCAACGTTCGGGCGGCCCACGATTGCAATTGTCGGTACGCCGACCGCCAGATCAGAGAGCGAATTGGAATTGATTCGGGTCATTCAATATTTAAGGCTGTAGCGGAACCGGACGTCGAGAGTGCAAGAATGGCTGGTGGCCTATTATAGTGTGATTCGTGTCATCCTCCTCCCATTCGACGCCTTCTCCGGCGGTGGCGGTACCGAAACACGCGGTTTCGCTGCATCAATTCTTTGCGCCCGGAGGGGTGCTCTCGCGAACACATCCGGCCTATGAGTTTCGCCGCGGACAGCTGCAAATGGCGCAGGCGGTGGAAGAAGCGCTCGAGCACCGGCGCCACCTGATTGTCGAGGCTGGCACCGGGACTGGGAAGACGCTGGCCTACTTAGTTCCCATCATCCGTTCGGGCAAACGCGTGATCATTTCCACTGGCACGAAAAACCTTCAGGAACAATTGTTCAACAAGGACATCCCTTTTCTCGAGCAGGCTCTTTTCCCCAATGGAGAAGGCAGGCTGAATGTCTGTTACATGAAGGGACGAAACAATTATCTGTGCCGCAAGAAGCTTTACGATCTTACCGATCAGCCAGAGCTGAGCGGCCTGGAAGAAATCGAGCACTATCGCGCCATCGCCGCGTGGGAGAAAGTGACGGCTTCAGGCGACAAAGCGGAGTTGGCAGGACTGCCGGAAGCCAGCGCACTGTGGCACAAACTCGATGCCCGTTCGGATACTTGCCTGGGGCAGAAGTGCGGTGCGTGGGACCGATGCTTCATTACCGAGATGCATCGGCGGGCTATCGAGAGCGACATCATAATCGTCAACCACCATTTATTTTTCGCCGATCTGGCGATCAAGCAGCAGGCAGAGTATGCGCCGGACGCGGGCATCCTGCCGGAAGTAGGAACGGTAATCTTTGACGAGGCACACGAGTTGGAAGATGTGGCTGGCAGCTACTTCGGAGTGTCCGTAAGCCATCTTCGTTTTGAAGAGTTGTGCCGCGACGTCGAGATTTCGTTGCAGCGAAATCGCATGTTGTCGGTTTCTTTGTCAGGTGCGGTGAAGAGCCTGCGCGACCGCTCCGCGTTCTTTTTTGCGCTCTTGCCCACCGGAGAAGGACGATTTGCGTTTGAGAACCGGCGCGAGTTTCTGGAGGAAAACGGCGACGAATTCATGGCTTTGCAACATTCCTTAGGAAGGCTCGGTTCAGAGCTGGAATCGCTGCCTTCGAAGCCCGAGGAGGTGTTTAATTTCTCCCGGCGCGCGCAGGAACTTCAGGTGCAGCTCAGTTTTCTGATGGAGTCGGAGGACCGCAACACCGTTTTCTGGATTGAACGTCGTCGCGGAGGCCGGGATAAGACAAATGTTTTTCTCCAGGCCACGCCCATTGACGTGGCTCCGATTTTGAAGACTTGCATGTTCGACAAACTGGAGTGCGCGGTGCTGACGTCCGCTACTCTGGCCGTCGGAGGCGGTTTCGAATACATGCGTCGCAGGCTTGGGGTTGAGCACGTACGAGAAGTCGTGCTGCCATCGCATTTTGATTATGAGAGCCAGGCGCTCTTTTATGTTCCGCCTGACCTGCCGGATCCCCGCACGCCGCAGTTCGCGGCGAAAGCCGCGGACAGAATTCGACGATTGCTCGAGATCACACGTGGACGCGCATTTGTGCTTTTCACGAGCTATGCGCAAATGAACGACGTATATAACCGCTTGTTAGGCGAGTTGGAATTTCCTGTGTTGTTGCAGGGGGACGCCCCCAAAAGCGCGCTGCTGGAAGAGTTTCGATTGACGCCACATGCCGTGCTATTTGCGACTTCCTCGTTTTGGCAAGGTGTGGATGTGCAGGGAGAACAACTCAGCTGCGTGATTATTGATCGCCTGCCGTTCGCGGTGCCGAGCGATCCGGTAGTGGCAGCGCGGGTGAAATCCATTGACGCGGAAGGCGGGAATGCATTCTTTCAATTTCAGGTTCCGGCCGCGGTCATCACCCTCAAACAAGGCTTTGGACGCTTGATTCGATCTTTGCATGATCGCGGACTGCTCGTGCTGCTTGATAATCGCATCCTGAAAAAGCAGTATGGGAGGGTGTTCGTGGAGAGCCTGCCGAGTTATCGTAGAACGACCGAACTGAAGCAGGTCGAGCAGTTTTTCGGACTGGAATAGTCGTCCCAATCACGCCCATTGCTGCGGCGTCCTAAATTAGCCGATCGCGTACAATATAGAGTTGTGTTGGAACTTTTATGCGGGCTGTCTTTAGCACGCGAGGGATGGCATGTTCGAAGTAACAGTGGAAGACACGTTCGCGGCGGGACACTACCTAAGAAATTACAAGGGTAAGTGCGAGAATCCGCATGGACATAACTACAAAGTGCGAATTACTCTCGCGGGGAAA